>JANOYI010000343.1:0-2638 GCA_031428795.1 Ilumatobacteraceae bacterium
GCGTCGCGTTCGTACAACGCAGCCGCGCGACACAATCAGGTCGTGAGTCAGAATGGGGCCGTGGACCGAATCGTCGCTGCCCTCAACGATGCGTTCGCTGGCGCGCCACACACGATGTTCTGCGTCAAGGACACTGCCGGCCACTACCTGGCCATCAATCAGGCGTTCGCCGAGCGCGCCGGGCGGCGCCCGAACCAGATACTCGGCCGCACGGCGCGCGACCTGTTCCCAGCGGACCTCGTCGACACGTACGAGGCACAGGACGCCGCGCTGCTCAGCACCGGCGAACCGATTCGCAACGAGCTGGAGATGATCCTTCGCCCGGACGGATCACGTGGCTGGTACGTCACCAGCAAGACGCTGCTGCGCGACGAGGATGGTGAGGTCACGGGCATCGTGGTGGTCAGCGACGACCTGCGCCGCAGCGCCGACGCAGCCCAGCATCACCAGGGTCTGCAGGGCGCTATCGACCTGATTCGACGGTCGTTTGCCGAACCGCTCAAAGTGGCCGACATCGCAACCGCAGCGGCTCTCTCCCCCGCCCAACTGGAGCGCGCGATGCGCAGGACGCTGGGCATTTCGCCCAAGCAGTTGCTCATCCGCACGCGCATCGATGAGGCAGCCCGCCGCCTCGACGACACCGACGCCACGCTGGCAACGATCGCCAGCGGCTGCGGCTTTTACGACCAGAGTTCATTCACCCGCCAGTTTCAACGGGCTGTCGGCCTGACGCCAGGCGCATATCGAGCGCGCCAGCAGCGCAGGTAGGCTTCACAGCCCTATGGCTGGTACCCAACTCTCCCGGTCCGCGCACGACCGTCTGCAGGCAGAGCACTACGACCTCAGTACGCGCGGCCGCATCGAAGTCGCCCAGAAAATTGAGACGGCACGACTGATGGGCGACCTCAGCGAAAACGGCGACTACCACGCCGCGAAAGACGAGCAAGGCCACATGGAAGGCCGCATCCGCCAGCTCGAACACTTCCTCGATGGCGCTGAGATCCTGGAGATCGGCGAAGAGGGCGTCGTCGCCCCGGGCACCATCGTCACCATCATGTACGAGGGCGATTCAGAGGCCGACGCGGAGACGTATCTCGTGGGCCACATGGAGGAAAAGACGGGCGACCTCGACATCATGAGCCCGCAGTCACCAATCGGCGCCGCGTTACTCGGGGCGGCCGAGGGCAGCTGGGTGGAGTATCAGGCTCCCAATGGCGTGCTGCGTGTGCAGGTGCTGACGGTTTCGTTCGCCTGAGAGTGGTGCGATAGTGGCAATTCGAGATGGGAAGGCAGCGAACGCTGCACCAAACCTTCCGCATGGAGCGGCAATGGAGCTGCCCGGCCGCGGCACCACGTTCGTGCGAACGATGGACGGCCCGCCCAACGCGCCAACGGTGCTGTTGTTGCACGGCTGGACTGCCAGCTCCGACCTCAACTGGTTCACGTGCTACGGCCCGCTGTCGCGCCACTACCGAGTGGTCGCACTCGACAATCGCGGCCACGGCCGCGGCATTCGGTCGAAGAAGACGTTTCGGCTGGAGGACTGCGCCGACGATGCCCTCGCAGTGTGCGACGTGTTGGGCATCGACCAGATCATCCCCGTCGGCTATTCGATGGGCGGCCCGATCGCACAGCTGATCTGGCGCCGCCACCCCGAGCGAGTGCGCGGGTTGACGCTGTGCGCAACGGCCCCGTACTTCAGCACCTCTCGTGAGGAGCGGCTGGGCTTCATCGGCCTCTCGGGCATGGCCGTGCTCGCCCGCCTCACCCCGGTACAGGCCAGGCAGTGGCTGACCGAGCAGTTCTACCTGCAGAGGAAGGTCGACGCCTGGGAATCGTGGGCAATTCAAGAGGCATCGCTGCACGACTGGCGAATGGTGCTGGAAGCTGGCCGCGCCCTTGGCAAGTTCAACTCGCGTGAATGGATCGGCGACGTCGACGTTCCCACCTCCGTGCTGATCACCATGCGCGATCGCGTGGTGCCAGTGCGCCGCCAGGTTCGCCTGTTCGAGAGCATCCACAAGGCGGAGGCCTTCCGTGTGGATGGCGACCACGATTCGGTCGTCGCCAACGCCGATCGATTCGTCCCGACGTTGCTGCGTGCAATCGCATCCGTAGTCGAGCGCAGCTGATGCGCCGACTCGTGCGTGTCATCGGAGTTGTTGCATTTGCAACAACTGCGGTTGCCCTCCTCAACCAACGACGAAATGCCGCCACCCTGCGGACCGGACGCGGCCAGCGAAATGCGGACCTCGCCAAACTGGGTGCCAGCGTCGGCGCGAACTACGCCAGCACCGCAGCCCGCAAACTGTTCGCCAATGCAGAACGCCGCATCGAACTCGATGAGAGCCGCGAGCTACGCACGGCCGAAGCGGTCGCCGAACGGCTGGGCAACATGAAGGGCGCACTGATGAAGCTGGGCCAGATGGCCAGCTACATCGACGACGCGCTGCCGGCGCCGCTTCGCGAGGCACTCTCGCAGCTGCAGTCCAACGCTCCGCCGATGAGCGCCGAACTGGCCGCACAGGTCATCACCGAGGACTTCGGCATCGGTCCGGATCAATTGTTCGTCACGTGGGACCCACAGCCGATCGCGGCAGCCAGCATCGGCCAGGTCCATCGGGCCGTCGTCATCGAC
>JANOYI010000344.1:0-8277 GCA_031428795.1 Ilumatobacteraceae bacterium
GCGAGATCCAACGACTGGTGATTGCGCGAGGCTTGGGCCTCCCGGTCGGCTGAAGACACGACGGCCGAAGAACACGACGGCCGAAGGTCACGACGGCTAAAGGACACGGCGGGTAAAGGACACGATGAACGAACACGAGGACCTCCTTGCCCGCAGCGAGCGGGCGCTGACCGGCAACCTGCACAAAGAGGGCGAGAAGCTCGCGCGCCAGAACAAGCTGTTCGTGCGCGACCGGCTGGCGCTGTTGTTCGACGAGGGCACGTTCGTGGAGGATGGGCTACTTGCCAACACGCTCGCTTCCGATCTTCCGGCCGACGGTGTTGTCACCGGTCAGGGTCGCGTCGATGGTCGGCCTGCGCTGGTGGTGGCCAACGACCCGACGGTGAAGGCCGGCTCGTGGGGTGCGCGCACCGTCGAGAAGATCGTTCGCATCACCGAGTACGCGCTACGTCACGAGCTGCCGATCTTCTGGTTCATCGACTCTGCCGGCGCACGCATCACCGACCAGGTCGAGCTGTTCCCCGGCCGCCGCGGCGCAGGTCGCATCTTCAGCAATCAGGTGAAGCTCAGCGGCAAGGTGCCGCAGATCTGCTGCCTCTTCGGGCCATCGGCCGCCGGTGGGGCGTACATCCCGGCGTTCTGTGACGTGGTGATCATGGTTGAAGGCAACGCCAGCATGTACCTCGGTTCGCCGCGCATGGCGCAAGAAGTCATCGGCGAGATCGTGACGCTGGAGGAAATGGGTGGCGCGCGCATGCACGCCACCGTCAGCGGGTGTGGCGACAACCTGGCCGTCGACGACGCCGACGCGATCGATCAAGCGCGTCACCTGTTCAGCTACCTGCCCGACCGTTGGCGCGACCGCCCACTTGCCGCCGAGCCCGACGAACCCGTACGCGGTCTGACGCGCGCCGAACTGCCCGCTCAGGAAGCCGCCGGGTACGACATGCATCGCGTCATCGAGTGCCTCGTCGACGCGCACACGTTCTTCGAACTGAAGCCGCTGTTCGCGCCCGAGCTGACGACAGGCTTCGGTCGGCTCGACGGTCACGTAGTCGGCATCGTGGCCAACAACCCGATGCACAAGGGCGGGGTGCTGTTCGGCGACAGTGCCGACAAGGCGGCCAGGTTCGTGTTCATGTGCGACGCCTACAACATCCCGATCGTGTTCCTGGCCGACGTGCCGGGCTTCATGATCGGCACGCAGGTCGAGCGCGCCGGCATCATCCGTCACGGGGCGAAGATGATCGTCGCGATCACGGAGGCCACCGTCCCCAAGATCAGCGTGATCGTGCGCAAGGCCTACGGTGCCGGCCTCTACGCAATGTGCGGGCCAGCGTTCGACCCGCTCGCCACGCTCGCATTACCCACGGCCAAGATCGCTGTGATGGGCCCGGAGGCCGCGGTCAACGCGGTGTATGCCAACAAGATCGAAGCAATCGCCGATGCTGATGAGAGAGCCGCGTACGTGGCCGAACGTCGCGCCGAGTACGAGGCCGATGTGGATTTGTACCGACTGGCGAGCGAGCTGGTCATCGACGCGGTGGTGCCGTTCGAGACGCTGCGCCACGAGTTGATCTCCCGCTTCGCAACCGCCGACCCCGTCGACCGCGAAGTGGTGGCCAAACGCCACAGCATCTACATGGGCTGAGACGTTTACTCAGGACGGATAGCGAGTGCGACCCAACCCAGCTCGTCTCCGAGCACCTTGATGTCGGTGAAGCCGGTGTCGCGCAGTGCTTCGATGAACTGATCGCGATTCCACCAACGCACGCGGATCTTGCGGATCTCTGTGCCGAGCAAATGGCCGTCCGCGTCGTACGTCTCAACCCTGTTGTAGGTCAGCAAGGTCTGCGGCGTGACATCGTCACCCACCGCCTCATCAACGACGAACGTCTTTCCGCTAGCTCGGTCGGTGCCGGTGCGGCGCAACCGCCAGCCAAAGTGCGTGGTGTCGTGGGGACCGGCGGTGAACAGCGTGATCGAAAGCCGCCCACCCGGCTCGAGGTGCTCGAAGTAGCTGGCAAGCGCTGCGAGCGCAGCATCCTCATCGATGATCAGCCCGAAGCTGCCAGCTGGGCAGACGATCGCGTGGAAGCGACGGTCGAGCGCCAGCGGAGCCATGTCGCCCTCGTGCAGCACCACGTCCAGTCCGCGCTGAGTTGCGTGTTGCCTGCAGATCTCCAACATCGCAGGACTGTTGTCGATGCCCTGAACATCGAGTCCTTCCTCCAACGCGGGAATGAGGAACCGGCCGTTACCCGACGCGAGCTCCAGGCCGGTGCCACCAGCGCGCCGGAGAGTTTCGCGGTGAACGATGTCGTCGTCGAAGACTGTGCCGGGCGGCATCCACGCGTCGTAGACCCGAGCCGCGCCGCCCGTGTACGAGTTGTTCGCAGGTAGCCGGTCGACAAACCGCTCAGCATCAGCCATTTGAGAAGTGTCGCGCGGCACGGACACCCGAGTAGTCCCGAATTACGGGGCCCCGTACGACACCAAAAGGAGGCCGTCTGCATCAACGACGTCGAAGGTCACGAAGCTTCCGGTGATCACCAGTGGAACCGCCGTCGAGAGATCCGCCTTGGAGTCGATGAGCACACTTCCTACTCGCCATAGCCACCCGATCGGTTGACAGGGGACGTCAGGGACTCTCGATCACCATGGCCTGTTCACCAACGGCACTGGCTTTTCAGGCCGAAGCGTTGCAGGACCAAAGAGGCGGGACACGCGCGGAAGGCGACGTAGAGCCACTGGCTGACGCCGACGAAACCGGTCAGCAGCAGGAACCACGGGCTGACGAAGGCGGCGAGCAGGGCACTGAGCAGGGTCACCGTGCCGGCCATCGCGAACAGGACTCGTTCGAGCGGCCAACGCGTTGACGCAGTGGTGGCGGCGGGGTTGGACATGGTTGTGGTGTTCATTGTGAGCTCCAAGGGGTTCGACCCGGCACCCGAGGGCGCCGGGCCATAGGTGGAAGACGGTCAGTGACTGAAGTTGACGTGCGGGAGGATCTTCTGGAGCCACTTGGGGGCGTACCAGTTCCACTCGCCCAGCAGCGCCATGGTTGCGGGGACGAGCATCACTCGCACGACGGTGGCGTCGAGGAGGACCGCCATGGCCAGGGTGAGCCCCAGCTCCGTCGGCGGGATCGGGCCGGTGACACCGAAGGCGACGAACACGATGATCATGATGATCGCCGCATTCGTGATCGGTCGGCCGGTGCGGGCAATGCCCTCGCTGATCGCGCGCCGAGTGTCGCCGGTCGCCTGGTAGCGCTCCTTGATGGCCGCCAACAGGAACAGTTGGTAGTCCATGGACAGGCCGAACAACAGGGCAAAGAAGAACAGCGGCGCCCACGCGTCGACGAAGCCCTGATGCTCGATCCCGATCAGGCTCGCCCCGTACCCGTTCTGGAACACGAGGGTGGCGAACCCGAAGGCAGCGCCAACGGTGAGCAAGTTCATCAGGATCGAGAAGAGGGCGATGACCACGCTGCGGAACACGATCAGCAGCAGGATGAACGCGACCACGAGGATGATGGCAATCGCGTACGGAGCGCGATCGACGAGTACCTGCGTGAGGTCGTGATTCTGGCCGGCAGGGCCGCCCACCTTGGCGTTGGGCACTGCGGTATCGAGTTGGCCACGGAGCGCCTCCACCATGTCCGAGGTCGCAGCCTCGTCGATCTGGGTGCCGGGGGTGACACGCACCACCACACGACTGGTGTCGGCGGGAGCGGTGACGACACGGGCGTCAACAACGTTGTCCGTCGTCATCGCGACATCGATCACCGTCTGGGCATCGGCAGCGTCGACGGTGACGTAGGCGGGCCCCGCGGCGCCGGGGCCGAACGACTCGACGACCATGTCGTAGCCATCGCGACTGGTGCGACCCTCGTCGACGACGCGAGCGCCAGGCATCCCGAGCTTCATCCCGAATGCAGGCACGGCCAGTGCACCGAGGAGCACAAGGCCGAAGGCGAGCGTGCGCCCGGGGTGGCGGAGCGCGATGCCGGTCCACCTGACCCAACGGCCCTCTGCGACGATGTCGGGGTCCTTCTCGCCGCGGGTCACCAGCACCTTGTCGCCCATCGCAACCAACACCGCCGGCAGCAGGGTGAGAGCCGCGAGCGCGACTGCGATGACCGAGATGATCATGCCCAGTGCCATCGTCTGGAAGACCATCACGGGCACCAAGAACACGGCAGAGAGCGAGAGCACGACGGTGAGCGCCGACAGGAACACGGCCTTGCCCGACGTGGACATCGCGTTCTCGATTGCCTTGATCTCGTCCTTGCCCTCCGCCCGTTCCTCGCGGTAACGGGACACGATGAAGAGGCTGTAGTCGATGCCGACCGCGAGGCCGATCATCATCGAGAAGTTCATCGACCACACCGAGATCGGCGAGACCAGGCTCAACAGGTGCAGTGATGCGAACCCGGTCGCGATTCCGGCGATCGCAAGAATGAGGGGGACGCTGGCGGCGATCAGCGCACCGAATGCGACGAACAGCATGATCAACGTCGGCAGGCCCGACAACAGCTCTGCCTTTTGTAACGCCTCCTCGTTCATCTCGTTGAAGTCGGACCACACCGGCCACTCGCCGGTGACGTTCGCAACTGCACCATCGGCGAGAGTCAGTTCGCCCACGAACTCGCCGAGCGCGCCGGCGGCCTCGGGACGGTCCTTGTCCGCACCGACCTTCTGCTCGACCGGCACCAGCGCCGTCATGCCGTCCTGCGAGATCATCCCCGCTTCGGGCGGCATCGACAACGGATCGAGCACCGACAGCACGCGCGGCCCATCGGCCAACTCGGCGACGAGCGCCTGCAGACCGGCCGGGTTCTCCGAGATCGGAGTGTCCTGTCGGTAGACGACGATCGGGTTCTCCGCACCCAGCGCCGGGAAGTCTTCGCGAAGCTCCATGCGCACCTGCTCGGCGATCGAGCCCTTGGCGTCCCAGCCAGCGCCCGACAGCGACTTGGTCAGCGTGATCGCCAGCGGCGCAGCGGCCAGCACCACCACCAGCCAGACAAGGATCACGGCCCGACGGTGGCGCGCCATCGACGCCGCCAGGCGCGAGAACAGCGCCTTCTCGTCGGGCTCGTGCGACGGCTCGTGTTCAGCGGGCAACGTCGACTCGTACACAGGTGTGCTCACAGTGGGCTCCTCGTTCCGGGTGGATTCTCTGCATGCGACTATACCCCATGGGGTATTGATTGCAAACCCCTGGGGGTATCTTGCTCTCGCAGCCGAACCCCGGAAGCGGGCTCCAGCCCGGTGCTATGGTCGTGATCAACCCCGTCGGCTTCGGTCGGCACACGCATCTCGGGAGGCGTTCGATGAGGGCAGCTTCGGTTTCCATCGGTCTGACATTGGTCTTGGCGGCGGCGGGCCTGCCGCTCAATCCACTGGTGCCCCAGGTAGCAGCGAGCCCCGCAGGCGACGGCTTGGTGATCAGCCAGGTGTACGGCGGAGGCGGCCTGACAGTGTCCGACGTCAGCACCGGCGAGGGCAACGCTGGCACCATCAGCTTCGCCTTCACCGTTTCCCTCTCGGCGCCGGCTGGCGCGGGCGGCGTCACATTCGACATCGCCACCTCCGACAGCACCGCAATCGCACTGGACGACTACCTGTCCAACGCCCTCACCGGGCAGACGCTCCCCGCCGGCAGCTCGACCTACATCGTCAACGTGATGGTGAACGGCGACGTTGACTTCGAACCCGACGAGAGCTTCTTCGTCAACGTCTCCAACGTCACCGGCGCAACTGTCATCGACGGACAGGGTGTCGGCACGATCGTCAACGACGACCTAGCCCCCGACCCTTGCACTCTGCCGTTCACGCCGATCTACACGATCCAGGGCTCTGGGCCGTCGGCGGCCATCACCGGCACCGTCACCACCGAGGGTGTCGTCGTCGGTGACTTCGAGGGCACCGGGGCGGCCTCCGGCTTCTATCTTCAGGACGCCACCGGCGACGCCGACCCGGCCACCTCCGACGGCATCTTCGTGTTCACCGGCAACAGCAACCTGGTGAGCCTCGGGCAGGCCGTGAGGGTGACGGGCTTCGCTCGGGAACGGTCCAACCAGACTGCGATCAACGGCTCGAACAGCAACACGGCTCCGGTTCCTGCGGCGAACATCGTCGACTGCGGCGTTGGCACGGTCTCGCCAGTCGACGTGACGATGCCGTTCGCCACCGCAACCTCGCCCGAGGCGTACGAGGGCATGAGCGTGCGATTCCCGCAGAGCCTCGTGATCGCCGAGTACTTCAACTACGGCCGCTTCGGCGAGATCGTGCTCGCCCTCCCGCTCACCGGTGAGGATCGTCCCTACACGCCCACCTCGATCGACGAACCCGGTGCGCCCGCCCTCGCTCGGGCACAGGCGAATGCGCTCAGCCGCATCACCCTCGACGACGCCAATTCGGTGCAGAACCCTCCCGGACTGCGCCACCCCAACGGACTCCCGTTCAGCCTGACGAACTCGTTCCGCGGTGGTGACACCGTCCTCAATGCCGTGGGCGTGCTCGCCTACAACTTCAGCCTGTACCGCATCGTGCCCACAGGGCCTGCGGAATACACCGCCGTCAACCCCCGCACCGCGGCCCCCCATGACCCGGGCGGCGCAGTGCGAACGGCCGCGCTGAACACACTGAACTTCTTCATCACACCCGACTACGCGGGCGGCGCGTTGGACAACAAGTGCGGCCCTTCGCAGAGCATGGAGTGCCGCGGCCACGACGCCGACCAGCCCGATGAGCTCGGCCGCCAGCGGACCAAGCTCATCCAAGCGATCGCCGGCCTCGACGCCGACGTGATCGGGCTCAACGAACTGGAGAACACACTCGGTGTCGATCCGCTCGGCGACCCGAGCGGCCTGGTGACTGGCCTGAACGCGCAGCTCGGCGCCGGCACGTACGCCTACATCGATACGGGTGTGATCGGTACCGACGCCATCCGGGTAGGCATCATTTACCGGCCGGCGAAGGTCACGCCGGTCGGCGGCTTCGCCCTGCTCACGTCCGCGGTCGACCCGCGGTTCATCGACACCCGGAGCCGCCCAGCTTTGGCGCAGACCTTCGCGGACAACGTCACCGGCGAGCGGGTGACGGTCGCCGTCAACCACCTGAAGTCGAAGGGCTCCGGATGCGCCGACATCGGCGACCCAGACGCGGGCGATGGCCAGGGGAACTGCAACCTGACTCGTCGAGCTGCAGCCGAAGCACTCGTCGACTGGCTGGCTTCGGACCCGACCGGCAGCGGTGACGACGACTTCCTGATCCTCGGCGACCTCAACTCCTACGCGATGGAGGACCCGATCGATGCAGTGCGTGCTGGTGCTGACGACACGGCCGGCACCGACGACGACTTCACCAACCTGATCAACCTGTATCAGGGCACCTACGCTTACTCCTACACGTTCGACGGTCAGGCCGGCTACCTCGACTACGCAATGTCCTCGGCTGATCTCACCCCGCAGGTCACCGGGGCCGCCGACTGGCACATCAACTCCGACGAGCCCACCGTGCTGGACTACGACACCTCGTTCAAGCCGCCGGCCCAGGACGCCCTCTTCGAGCCGAACGCATACCGCTCGTCCGACCACGACCCGGTGGTGGTGGGCCTCGACCTGGGTGCCGGTACCGCGAAGTTGAGTCCCGATGCATGCTCCGCCGGACAGCAGGCGATCATGGTCATCGGCTCGTCGGGCGACGACGAGATCTTCGTCAGCTCGGTCCGCGGTCGCGTGGAGGTGCGTTTGAGCGGCACGTTGATCGGCAGCTTCCCCGTTGGCGGCCGGATCCTCGTGCTCGGCCAGGCCGGTGATGACACGATCACCATCGACCCCAGGCTCACGCAACAGGCGTTGGTCTACGGCGGCGACGGCGACGACCAGCTCAGTGCCGGCAACGGCGCTGCAATCCTCGTCGGCGGCGACGGTGACGACTCGTTGAGCAGCGGTAACGGCCGCGACGTCCTGATCGGCGGTGCCGGCGCCGACCAAGCGGTCGGTGGGCGCGGTGAGGACATCCTCATCGGCGGCCAAACCCAGTTCGACCATCCGCTGCCCGCGAACCGCCAGGCGCTGTGCGCAGCGCTCGCTCAGTGGGCCGACACCACCGTCGGCTACACCACCCGGGTCGCAGCAATGTCGGGGGCCTTCGGCACGGTGGTCGACGCCGAGATCGACGGGTTGGTCGGCGGCAACGGGCTCGACTGGTTCATCGTCTCCACCGGCGACACCACCGACCGCACCGGCACCGAGGTCGCCAC
>JANOYI010000345.1:0-7381 GCA_031428795.1 Ilumatobacteraceae bacterium
GCTTCCACCCTGCACGAGATCACGCTCGACGCGACCGAGACACTGGTCGAGGTGGCGCCCGGCGTGACGCAGATGATGTGGACGTTCAACGATCTGGTGCCTGGGCCGACGCTGCGTGGCAACGTGGGCGATACGTTCCGCATCACGCTGACGAACAGCGGGGAGATGGGACACTCGATCGACTTCCATGCCAGCCAGGTGGCGTGGAGCGACGAGATGCGCACCATCTTGCCTGGCGAGTCGCTGGTCTACGAATTCACCGCCGACCTCGCCGGCGCGTTCATGTACCACTGCGGCACGGCTCCAGCGCTGCATCACATCGGCAACGGCATGTACGGAGCGATCATCATCGATCCGCCCGAGCTGGCACCGGTGGAGGAGGAGTTCTTTATCGTGCAGAGCGAGCTGTACCTCGGGCCGGAAGGCCAACCCGGTGACCTCACCAAGATGATCAACGAGGAGTGGGACGCGGTCGTGTTCAACGGCTTCCACTCCCAGTACAAGTTCGCTCCGATTCATGTCGAGGCCGGCAAGCGGTATCGCATCTGGGTCATCAATGATGGACCCAACGAGAACTCGGCCTTCCACATCGTGGGCACGATCTTCGACACGGTGTTCAAGGAAGGGGCACTCACCCTGCAGCCCGACGACACCCGTGGTGGCTCGCAGGTGCTCGACCTCCAACCGGCGCAGGGTGGGTATGTGGAGTTCACCTTCGCTGAGGACGGCCTCTACCCGTTCGTGACGCACAAGTTCGCCAACGTGGGCAAGGGAGCGATTGGGTTTTTCGCCGTCGGTGACGTCGACACCAGCGCCCTCACCGGGCACTGAGTGCGCTACTTGAGGAACTTGCTCGTCGTGTTGTCGGCGAGGATCTTGCCCCCGGTCTGGCACGTGGGGCAATACGCAACCGTGTAGCCGCTGTAGCTCACCGAACGGATGGTGTCCGCGCATTCCGGGCATTGCTGACCGACCCGACCGTGTACGCGGCCGGGTCGGTCGGCAGATGACGACATGTCGGTACGCGTTCGTTCGTACGCCAGCCCATCCTCGACCGCTTCGTGGATAGCGGTGAGCGCCGCAGTCGCACCCGCGATGCCCAACTTGCCGGTCATCGCGAATGGCGACAGCTTGGCTCGGTGACAGACCTCGTTGGCCAACATGCGGCCGAGCCCGGAGATGTGGCGTTGGTTGCGCAGGAAGCCATGGACGCGCATGTTGTCGGCGGCAAACGCGGCTGCCAACGAAGCGGGCGTGAACTCGTACGCGTCGGGGCCGAGGCGTTCGAGTGGCAGCCCGTTGAGCGCCTCGGTAGCTACGCACCACACGCCAGCTCGACGCTCCTTGCCGGCCTCGGTGAGCAGCAACGCCGGCCCTTCCGCGAACACGAAACGCGCCTGCCCGTTGTGCGGCTTTGGCGACTGCTTGTCGTCCACCAACAGGCGGCCGCCCTGCATCAGGTGCACCACGAAGTGGATGGGTCCGAAGTCGAGCAGCAGGTACTTCCCTCGTCGCCCAACGCCGAGCAGCGGGGTGCCGTAGGCGGCCTCCGGGCGCGGTGATGCGGTCTTCAGCGCGGTGAAATTGAACGGAACGAACTTGGTGAGCACGGCACCGCGAAACTGCTCGGTGAGCCGTTCGGCGTGGGCCTGTACTTCGGGAAGCTCGGGCATTGCGAGTGGCCGACTTAGAGGTACTCGGTGCGCTCGCGCACGCTGGTGAACACACCGTCGAGGGCGCCAAAGACTGGCTGCGACCCGACCAGCTTCTGCTGGCTGCCGGTCAACAGAATGCGCCCCTTGATGAACGCCTCCTGTGCATTGATCTCGCCGTTGGCCACACCTACCGCGGTTTCCCACGTTTGCTCCATGCGGACGTCTTCGGGAAATGCGCTGCCCGCCCCGAACGCGGCCACGCCGTCGCCCACCTGCAGGTGATACACGACCGTTCCCTCCGGCCCGTCGGTGACGACTTGCGTAACGCCGATGGTGTGCTCGCTGGCGAGGGCTTGCAACGCAGCGCTGTCGGCGACTTCGGAGGTGAGAGCGGCGAGCCACTCGAGGCTGAGATAACGAATCACGTGCATAGTCTGGCGCACGTGCTCACCAATGCCGACGAACTGCGCCATCCCGATGTTGCGGTCGAGGCCTGGTGGTGGTGGGCGTGGAACGAGGACGCGTCGGTAGGGCTGTTTGCGGGGTTGGAGCTGCGCGGGCGTCGCTTCGACTACTGGGCGGGTCTGGTGCGTAGCGATGAGCCGTACCTCTACGTTGAGGAGTTGGACGGTGCCGGGCTGCGTGACGGTCTGGAGATCAAGCCACCGGAGATGTGGGCCGACCACGTGTGTGATGTTCCCTTCGCGCAGTGGAGCGTGGGCAACGAAGCGCACGGTGTGCTGCTGGAAGACCCTCTCGACGCGACCAGAAGGCCGTACGGAACGCCAGTGCCGGTCACGTTCGACATCGAGTGGTACTCGTCAGTACCGGCGACCGAGATTCCGCACGGCTACGAGCAGGCGGGCGAAGTCGATGCCCAGGTCGAGTTGACCGAAGGTGTGCTGGCCCTCGAGGGTCCAGCACACCGCGCGCACGTGTGGGGTGTGCCCTATCGGCCGGTTGCGCTGGCAATGCCGGCAGGAGAGGGACTGCTGTGGGCGCCGTATCGCCGCCACGACGGCCAGGGCGTGCTGCAGGTACTCACCCCAACCGGCTTTGTTGGCCGCTTCACGTCCTGATGGCAGAAACTAAGAGGAAGTAGGGCCGGTCGAGTTCGGTGTTCCATCCGGGCACCTCAGCGATCTGCTCCGGGCTTGGGCCCCACTCGATGAGGTCGGTCAGGGTGAAGCCAGCGCGCAGCAGCGACTGGACGTAGGTCGTGATCGTGCGGTGTTGCTTGACGACGCCGGGAGCAAGCCAGTTGGTGGTGCGCGGCCCTTCGCGGAGGTAGCAGTCGACGGGCCACGTGGTGACGCCGGCGTCGTCGGTCACGAACCCCGGGTTGGTCGGAGCGGTGCAGATGGGGTGCTCGACGGAGAAGACGAAGCCGGCCCCTGGTCGCAGTGACTGGTGCACCGTTTCGAAGAGCCGGTCGAGGTCCGCGAGGTAATGCAGCGTCAGCGAGCTGTAGGCGAGGTCGAAGGAGTTGTTCGGGAGTTCGAGTTGGTCGAGATCGTGTTGCTCGTAGGTGATTCGGCCGTCGGTGGTGTCAGCAGCGGCGCGGGCGAGCATGTTCGACGAGAGGTCGATCCCTAGCACGTCCGCGGCGCCGGCGGTCGCCGCCCAGCTGCAGAACCAGCCGAAGCCGCACCCCAGGTCGACGACCGATCGTGCGGTCATGTCCGGCAGCAACGCCCGCAGCGACGGCCACTCGGGCGCCCCGTCGAGGCCCTTCATCGACCGCGGCAGCCCGGAGTACCCCTCGAAGAACCCCGCGTCATCGTAAATGTTCTGCGCCACACGGAGATCGTACGCGCCGACTTGAGTGGGCTCGGTTCGTACTGATTGCTCTTGAAGGGGTGGGTGCTGGTCGATGCCCCGGGTTCGGCGGGCGGAGCGTGGGGTGTTTGTTTTTGATGGGCGGTAACTCCAGTTACCGGGTCTCGAAAATAAGTACCCCGCGCTCCTGCGGCCCGACTTCCCGAGCCGACCACCGGGCCAACGGCCACCCCGCCTCAAGAGCAATCAGTAAAGGCCGGTCGCTCAGGGAAGAAGAATGGCGCCGACTCGGGCGGGGATTGTTGAATGCTCGACGACCCACGCGTCGCCAGTGAGTCGGCAGAACGAGAACTCGCAGTCGAGGGCGGACTCGAGATCGGCGCGGTCCGTGAGTGAACTGAGCCGCTCGACCTGAGGCACAGGGAGCGGTCGGTCGCGCACGAGCACACCAACAGAACCAGCTCGATACCACTCCGACCCGTCGGCAAGCACCGAATGGGACAGCGGGCCGCGGCTGTCGGGCAGCAGGTGCCACTCCTCCACGTACGCGCCGCTGGGCGCCCGCTCCATCATCACCGTTCCGTCCGAGTTCCACTCCAGCACACCTGACTCGGGAAAGGCGGACACAGGCTGGAAGCCGATCGCAGTGCTCCACTCCGCAACGGCCGTCCCCTCGACAACGGGCGTGCAGACGGTCGCGCCGCTGCTCGAATCGGACTGGGCGAGCACCATCAGATCCGACAATGACAACGAAGTGCGACCAGCTAGCGCAAGTGCCGCAGGGGACAGCCGAACGTCCGCCATCAGCGACGGCAGCTGCAACCAGACCACGAAACTCGTGTCGTCACGAGACCCGTCAGCGAACTCGATCCACTGCCGCTGCCAGCAACCGAACAGCTCGTCGGGCACGGTCTGGTCGGGCGCAGTCATCGCAATGACGGTAGCCGCGCGTTCGCGGCGCCTACCGTGGATGCACCATGACCTTCGGCGGCGACATCCTCGACGACTTCGACAAGCAGCGGAAGCAACCGCAATATCGCGTTGTCACGGCAACCATGGGCCTACTGGTGGAGGATCGTGCAAGCGCGTTCTGTGGCGACGTCGTGAAGAGCGATGCCCGCGCCGTCACCCTGCGCGACCGCAACGGACGTGACCGCGAATTCCTCTACAAACCTGGTGGCTTCCTCATCGACGGCAAGCCGGTCACCCTCACCAGACCAGCCGCGAGCCCGGCCACCAGCGGCCCGAAGCTCACTGCCAGCGGCTCGGTTGCAGCCGCCACAAAGCCCCGTGCTCGCCTCGCAGCCGCAAGCCGAATCTGGGTGGAAGGCAAGCACGACGCCGAGCTTGTGGAACATGTGTGGGGCGACGATCTCCGCGAACTCGGCATTGTGGTGGAACCGATGCATGGCCTCGACGACGTGGTGGCGATGGTGGCCGAGTTCCAGCCGGGCCCCGATCGCAAGCTCGGCATCCTCGTCGACCACCTCGTGACGGGCAGCAAGGAGGACCGCCTCGCGAAGCAGGTGGCCGGGCCCCATGTGCTGGTGACCGGCCACCCATTCGTGGATGTGTGGGCAGGCGTGTGGCCGCGTGTGATGGGCCTCGCCGAGTGGCCCGACGTGCCGCGCAACGTGCCCTGGAAGGAAGGCATGTGCGCAGAACTCGGCACCGATGTCAGGGGGTTTTGGCCGCGTCTACGAAATCGGGTGACGACGTACGTGGACCTGCGTCCGGAGCTGGTGGGTGCGGTGGAGCAGCTGATCGACTTTGTGACAAGCGGGCCTGGCGCCGAGTGATCCGCATCGTCACCAGCAGTACAAGACCGCCGACGAGTAGGAACGGTGCGGAGTAGCCGATCAGAAGCGCAAAGGCGACCAGCACGGCCACGAACGACTTCCATCCCTTACTGAAGGCGGCGCTGATGCTGGTGTCCTTCTTCTCGTCGTTCAGTGCCACCACCTCCTCGACCACGGGCGCAGTGGTGAGATGCACGGTGATCGTCGCAAGTGCGACCTGACCCTTCAGTCCAGCCTGCTGTGCGAGCAGTTGCTCAAGGCGGGTCTCGCGGGCAGACAACTCGCCCTCCAGCGCGATCACGTCGCTGAGGGTCTCCGCCCCGTCCAGCAGCGCCCGCACTCGTCCGACGCTGGTGTACGCAGTCAGGATCTGTGCGTCGAGGTCGCTGATCTGGTTGGTGACGTCGGTGGTGGTGCCCTGCAGCCCGGTTCGTCGGCCGATGCCTGGCTCCAGCCCGCCGAGAAATGCATCGACCTTGCTAGGCGGCATCTTGAACACGAGGTCGCCGGCGGCGAACTCAGGGTCTGTCAGATCGAGGCTGGAGTTGTACAGCTGGCCCCCGTGTGCGGCGGCGAGGTTGATGACCTTGTCGACCGCTGCCGCGGCGTCCGTGACCTCCAAGCCGACCGTCATCACGACAACCAACTTGCGATCCGACGGCGGTACCACCTGCGGCAGCTGAGCTCCGGGTTTGACGGCGGGAACAGTGTTTGTCGACTGCGCCTCGCCACTCACCGACTGCGCCTGGCCCGACGCAGTCTCAGCGGTAGCGAACTCGACGTCGGCGGCTGCGTCCGATGCCGCTGACGGGCTTTCGCTGCTACTGGACTTGTCCTCAGCGCAAGCGGTGAGTGCGAGCAACGAGATGACGATTGAGGCCGCAACATGGCGGCCTTGCCGAGTGTTCCGCATGTGTGTCATGCCGTTCCGACGAAGGCCGAGCGGGCACGGTTCCCAGTTCGCGTGTCAGTCGGATGACGAAGCGGCTGCGGCAGCAGCCTTGGCGGCCTTGGCGGCCTTGCGGTGACGCCACAACTCGATGGCGATCGGCAGAATCGACACGCCGACGATGACGGCTGCGGCGATCTCGATGTTGTTCTTGACTGCGTCGATCTCGCCGAGGAAGAAGCCGAGTGTGGTGATGCCAGCGCCCCACAGCACGCCACCGAGGATGTTGTACGTGAGGAACGTGCGGTAGTGCATCTTTCCGGCACCCGCCACCGTCGGCACGAAGGTGCGCACGATCGGCACGAAGCGGGCGAGCACGATGGTTTTCGGGCCGTACTTCTCGAAGAAGACTTCGGCCTTCACGACGTACTCGGGATTGAAGAATCGGCTCTTCGGCTTGTCGAAGACGGTGGGCCCGAAGCGATGGCCGATTGCATACCCGACCTGATCGCCAATGATCGCGGCGAGCGATGCAGTGATCGCAACCGCTGGCAGACCGCCGGGAAGTGTCTCGCCGCCCGCCTCAGATGCGAGGAAACCGGCGAAGAACAGCAGCGAGTCGCCCGGCAGGAAGAAGCCGATCAGGAGGCCGGATTCGGCAAAGACGATGATGGCGAGAACAACCAGGCCGCCCTTCTCCACCCACTTGTTTGCAAAGTCCAGGAGCGCAAGCACGGATGGCAACGCTAGCGCTCAGAATGCGAAAGGCCCGGGCACGCGACCCGGGCCTTTCAACTTTGAAACAGTGCTTTCAACTGAGAACAGTTGACCAGCTGAGATCAGTGAACCGCTGAGGCTGCCGGGGCAGTCGACTCAGCAGTCATACCTGAGGGCTGACGGCTGCTGAACACGATGGCACCGATGAGCACGACCAGCGCAGCGGCGGCGATGCTGATGCGAGCGCCGTCGTTGTCCTTCAGGCCGATGATGGCCGGCAGGATCAACAGCGAGACCAGGTTCATCACCTTGATCAGCGGGTTGAGTGCGGGGCCAGCGGTGTCCTTGAACGGGTCGCCGACGGTGTCGGCAATGACAGCCGCACGGTACGGGTCGCTGCCCTTGCCGCCGTGGTGGCCGTCCTCGATGTACTTCTTGGCGTTGTCCCATGCGCCACCCGCGTTCGACAGGTAGTTGGCCATCAACTGGCCGACGAGGATGACAGCGGCCAGGAAGGCACCGAGTGCAAGGAAGTTGATGCC
>JANOYI010000346.1:0-4618 GCA_031428795.1 Ilumatobacteraceae bacterium
CGATCCGCAGGGTGATCGGCGACTGGATGAGCGTGTTGAACGTCAGGTTCGTGTCGCCCGGCGCGAGCACGATCGTGCCGTTGACGGAGTGCGCCGCAGGGAAGGCGGCAACAAGCCCACCCGGCCAGTGCGCGATCGAACCCGGGCCCGATGTGAGACCCGTGGATGCAGCGGAGGAGGCGCCAGCGAGCTTCACAGTCAGGTCGGTGCCGGCAGCGCTCGTCACGCGCATGGTGGATGCGGCAGCCATCCACGAGTGGCCCAACTCGACACGCCGCGGCATGTCATCATCCCACCCGACGCGCTCCAGGATCTCAGGATGCTCGTTGGAGATCATCAACACACGAGCGCCGCCGCCAAGAATCGCACCGAGCTCGGGGGCATGCAGCAAACCTTCCACCGTGCAGTCGATCACCAACGCGCTGCTGGCCAACGCCGCGATCACAGAAGGATGGCCGGCGAGCGCCTGCGATGCGCCTGTTGACCGGATTGGCACGGAGTGTGCCGACGGGGGAGTGGGCACGACCACATCGAAAACACGGCCGCCCAGTGATTGCGCTGCCAGCCGTGCCGTCTCGACCAGCACCGGCCGACTCTGCGATTCACTGAGCACGGCCACCGTCTCACCCTCGACCAGACCGCACCGAGCGAGATGGGCTGCAAACGCCTTGATGTAGCGCCACTCTGTCGTTTGGCTTGCAGCAGTCACGATGCCTCCACGGCTGTGAGGTGTTCAACGAGCAGTTGGTTGACTCGCTCGGGTGCTTCCGCGTTCAGGAGATGGCCTGCACCGGGGACCACTGCCATGTGCGCATTCGGTATGTGATCGACGAGGTATTGCGAGTACGACGGTGGGGTTTCCCGGTCGAGTTCTCCAACCAGCACCAGCGTCGGCGCTGAGATGCTGGGCAGCAATTCAGTCGTGTCGTGAGTGACGAGGCAATCAATCGAGCGGCGCAGCGCCGCGCCCGTGACCCGTGCCATCGCGGCCCGCTGGCCTTCGTACGCGCCGTCGGTGATGTTGGGTCCGGCGATGCCGCGCAGCACGCGCTCCGCAAACTCGACCGGCTCCCAGCCTGCGTCGAGCGGAGCGAGCCTGGCCGCGCGCCAGCTCTCCGCCTTCGTGCCATCCATCCCGAACTTCGGACTGGATGACATGAGCGTCAGCGATCGCACTCGATCCGGGTGCCACGCCGCCAAGTACTGGGCGATCATCCCGCCCATCGAGATGCCGACGACGTGCGCCCGCGTTGCGCCCAGCGCGCCGATCCAACTGGCGGCCGCGTCTGCAAGCGACCGAAACGTCACCGGTTCATGTGAGGGGGGAGCGGCGGCGCCGTAGCCGGGCATGTCCCACGCGGCTGCTCGCCACCGACTGCTCAACGACGCAAGCTGTGCGTCCCATGCAATCCGACTGCCTCCAAGTCCGTGGAGCAAGACCACCAGCTCGCCGTCGCCGCGCTCGCGCCACGCAAAGCTGCCCGCTTCGAGGTCACGCGCAAGTGCGGTCGCAGCGACGTTCATGTCCGGAAGTATGTCAGACCTCAGTGGTTTGTCAACAGTGTTGACAAAACATGACTGTCGTGATGAAGTGCCACCCATGACACGTGACGAAATGGTGGCCCTCGTGGCGGCAATGGGCCCGGCAATGAAGGAACGGGCCGTGAAGTACGACCTGGAAGCCAGCTTCCCGTTCGAGAACTTCGCCGACTTCCGATCCAACGGGCTGATGGGTGTCTGCGTGCCGACCAGCCATGGTGGGCTCGGCGCCAGCTACGCCGACTACGTGCGCGTCAGCGAGGAGATCGGCCGCCACTGCGGTGCCAGCGGCCTGACGTTCAACATGCACAACGCCACCATGCTGTGGTGCGGAGAAGTCAGTGATCTGCTGGACATGACACCCGAGCAGCGCGACCGCCACGACGAGATCCGCACGGAGATGTTCCGGGGTGTCATCGAGCGCGGCGACATTCACAGCCAGCCATTCTCCGAGGGCCTTGCGCCGGGGGCGACGGCCGGGGTCGCAACCAAGGCGGTCCCTGTCGATGGCGGGTGGCTGGTCACCGGTCGCAAGATCTTCGCGTCGCTCTCCGGGGCCGCCACTTTCTACAACGTCACGTGTCAGGTGCCCGGCGAGGACGAGATTCGACTGCTCGGCGTACCGAGCGACGGTGACGGCGTGCAGATCGTCGACGACTGGGACCCATTGGGCATGCGCGGCACGGTCTCGCGCACTCTGCTGATGAAGGACGTGTTCGTGCCGAACGCGAACGAGTGGATGCCGGTGGGTATGTACAACCAAGCGGCACTGCGATACCCGTGGCTGTTCCTCTCGCTGTGCCCCAGCTACCTTGGCCTCACCGGCGGCGTCATCGACGCAACGCGGCTCTACCTGCGTGGGGAGTTGCCGGGGATGCCACCAGGCGCACGGCGCGACCATCCGATCAAACAGGTCGGGTGGGCGCAGATGCAGTTGAAGCATCAGCAGTCTCGGGCGATGCTCTATCGCGCCATCGACGAAGCGAGCATCGATCCGACCGAAGACGAGTTGGTGCGTGGCTGGGCGGCCGCAGTGACCGTCATGGAGCACGCAGCCGAAGTTGCCAGCACTGCGATCCGTGTGTGCGGCGGCCAATCGATGACGAAGGCGCTGCCGCTTGAGCGCATGTACCGAGACTCGCGCCTCGGCAGCCTGATGCTGCCCTGGAGCGCCGAGGTGTGCACCGAACGCCTCGCCCGCGCAGGCCTGTACGACTGATGGGTCGTTACTGAGATGGGTCGTTACTGAGATGGGCAGGCCGGCGGCGTTGAGTCGCGAACGAATTGTTGATTACGCTGCCGCTTTGATTGCGGAGCATGGCACCGAGGCATTGTCCGCCCGCCGGCTTGGAGAAGCCTTGGGCTGCGACCCGTCGGCGCTGTACCGACACTTCGCGGATATGGGTGAGTTGCAGCGCGTGGTGGGAGACCATTTCCTCGCCGCGGTCCGAGTCGATGCTCGAAATGGCGAGTCGTGGGACGCCTCCGTACGTCGGATCTGCGTCGAATTGCGAAAGGTGCAGTTGCGCCAGCCGCGTCTGGCCGCGTTGGTGCGGGCCGCACCCACCCGATTGACCAACGAACTGCGCATTACGGAAGCCCTCCTGCGCGAACTGACACGCGGCGGTTTCCTGCCAGCCCAAGCAGCGTCCGCGTATCACGCCCTCATCGAGCTGACGGTCGGCTCTGCCGCCATCGACGCTGAGCTCGCGGCCGAACCTGAGGCAACGCGCCGTCGCACCTACAACGCTTGGCGCCGCCACTACGCCGCTCTGGACCCGTCCGACTTCCCGCACTCCTCAGCAATCGCACCGCATCTGTACGAAGGCACCGCCGACGATCGCTTCCGGTTTGCCCTTGACGCCCTGCTCGCCGGGCTCCGCGTCACGGCATAGAAACGGGTTCCGTCTGTGCCGTGACGCAGCTGTGTGGCGGGCATTCCTCGTACGAGCGTGCCGTGATTCAGTAGTGTCGGATGGTTCGCAGATCTAGGAGGAGCAATGCCGCAGAAGGTTCGTGGAGTAGTCGCACGCAGCAAGGGTGCGCCGGTGACCATCGAGACAATCATTGTTCCGGACCCGGGTCCGGGCGAAGCCGTCGTAGCCGTGCAGGCGTGCGGTGTCTGCCACACCGACCTCCACTATCGCGAGGGTGGCATCAACGACGAGTTTCCGTTCCTGCTCGGTCATGAGGCTGCGGGTGTGGTCGAAGCAGTCGGCGAAGGCGTCACCAACGTCAAGCCGGGCGACTTCGTCATCCTCAACTGGCGTGCCGTGTGCGGCAACTGTCGCAGCTGTCTGCGCGGCCGGCCGTGGTTGTGCTTCAGCACGTTCAACGCGACACAGAAGATGACGCTGGAGGACGGCACTGTGCTCTCGCCGGCGCTGGGCATCGGCGCGTTCGCCGACAAGACGCTGGTTGCCGCAGGCCAGTGCACCAAGGTCGACCCGTCCGTGCCCGCCACCACCGCTGGCCTGTTGGGCTGCGGCGTGATGGCCGGTATCGGTGCCGCCATCAACACCGGCAACGTCGGCCGTGGCGACTCGGTAGCGGTCTTCGGCTGCGGCGGCGTGGGCGACGCTGCCATCGCTGGCGCATTGCTGGCCGGCGCGAAGACGATCATCGCCGTCGACATCGACGACCGCAAGCTGGAGTGGGCCCGCCAGTTCGGCGCCACCCACACCTGCAACTCGACGACCACCGACCCGGTCGAGTACATCAGGTCCGTCACCGACGGCAATGGTGCCGACGTCTGCATCGAAGCCATCGGCCACCCCGCCGTGTACAAGCAAGCGTTCGAAGCCCGCGACCTGGCTGGCACCGTGGTGCTCGTCGGCGTGCCTCGCCCCGACATGGTGCTGGAGCTGCCGTTCATCGAGGTGTTCGGCCGTGGCGGCCAGCTGAAGTCGTCGTGGTATGGCGACTGCCTGCCGTCGCGCGACTTCCCGATGCTGGTCGCGCTGCACCAGCAGGGCCGTCTGCCGCTGGACAAGTTCGTCACCGAGACCATTTCGCTCGACTCGGTCGAAGAGGCCTTCCACAAGATGGAGCGCGGCGAAGTGCTGCGGTCCGTGGTGGT
>JANOYI010000347.1:0-3613 GCA_031428795.1 Ilumatobacteraceae bacterium
GAAGTCTGAGGGTGGGCGTCATAAGCCGTTCTTCAACAATTACCGTCCGCAGTTCTTCTTCCGGACCACTGACGTGACTGGCACGATTCAGTTGCCTGAGGGCACTGAGATGGTCATGCCTGGTGACAACGTGGCCATCACTGTTGAGTTGGGTAAGCCGATTGCTATGGACGAAGGCCTGCGTTTCGCTATCCGCGAGGGTGGCCGCACCGTCGGCGCCGGCCGCGTCACCAAGATCACCAAGTGACCTGAGAGAGACGCACCAACATGGCACAGAGCATCCGTATCCGTCTCAAGGCATTCGACCATGAGATCATCGACCAGTCGACGAAGAAGATCGTCGAGACGGTCACCCGTACCAACGCAACGGTGCGCGGCCCCATCCCGCTGCCCACCGACAAGCACCGCTACACGGTCATCCGTGGCCCGCACATCGACAAGGACTCTCGCGAGCACTTCGAGATGCGCGTCCACAAGCGCCTGATCGACATCGTCGATCCGAACGCGAAGACCATCGACAGCCTGCAGCGCATCGAACTGCCCGCCGGCGTCGACATCGAGATCAAAATCCAGAACAGCTGACCTCGGCGTAGCAAGAACACCCCGCAAGGGGAGATGTTGAGAAGGTCCCGTTGGCGCATGCCGGCGGGACCTTTCGCATTGCCAAGGCAGCCATGCGGTTAGACATTGGGCATGGACTTCGACACCACGGAACTGATCGGGTACGCAGCGTCAGCGCTTGTCGTCGTGTCGCTGGCGATGACATCGGTTGTGCGCCTACGTGCGATCTCGCTGCTCGGCTCCATCGCGTTTGTCGTGTACGGGGCGATGATCGGTTCGGTCCCCATCATGGTCACCAACGTCGCCATTGCTGCGCTCAACCTGTGGTTCCTTCGCAGAGAACTGGGTGGCAAGCGCAGCCTTGGGGCACTCGTCGTACCGGTCGACGATCCGTTTCTCGTCGACTTCCTCCGCTATCACCTTGGTGACATCCAGCGCTTCCAGCCGGACTTCCGCCCGGACGCTGAGAAGGCGTCACTCGCTCTGCTGCTGATGCGCGACGGGCTGCCCGCTGGTGCCCTCATCGGAAACCAAGTCGATGACGCGTTGGTGGTGCAGTTGGACCACGTCATCAAGCCATTCCGCGACTCGCAAATCTCCACCTGGCTCTACGGGAGCGGCTCGGCCGTGTTCCGGCGACTCGGAATCGATCGCATCTCTAGCGAACGCGGCACCGAAGCTCACAACCACTACTTGACTCGCAACGGCTTCGTGCGTGTCGACGATCGCTACGTGCTCACGTTGTCGCACTGACCTTCTAACGTGCGGCGCATGCAGGAACTGGATGCGCACCTCGGGGGACAACGACCCTTCGGTCTCAACTATTGGCCGTTGCCGCAGGACGATCCGAGGGTCGAGATTCCCCGCGAGTCCATTCGCTTGGTGTCGCCCGATGGTGCGATTCGTGGAGTGTTGTGGACGCCTCCGGCTGGCAAACCCTGGAAGACAGCCGTGATCCTCAGTCACCCACGCGGCGACTTCAGCGTTCACTATGCCTGCCCGCTGCTGGCGGCCGCCGGTTACGCAGTGCTTGGCTTTGGCACCCGTTACCAGAACAACGACACGGACTGCTTGCACGAGAACTACATCGTCGACGTGAAGACAGCGCACGACGAGATGGTCCGCCGCGGCGCCGAAGCTGTTGTACTGCTCGGCAACTCGGGCGGCGGCAGCCTGATGGCGATGGCGCAGGCGCAGTTGGGAATCGGCGATGGCTGGGCGGGAATGGCGGCTCACCCGGATGGGCAGCCTGTTTGCCTTCCCCGACCCGTTCGACGCCAACTACGGCCGAGGTGGGTTGGCGCGCACGATGACCGCACGCGGCTGGCTCAGCACGTGGTCTGGCTTGTCCAGCCACGCCAAGTTGGCCGACACCATGCCGCAGGTGAAAGTGCCAACGATGCTGGTGCACCCGACGGCCGACACCGAGATTCGGGTGTGGCAAGCCAAAGAAATTGTCGACGCAGCTGGGGGCCACGACGTCACTTATTTGGAGATGAAGGGCGCACCTCACTACCTCGAGGGTCACCGCAAGGAGGCCCTCGCAGCAGTAGCGGACTGGATGGCGAATCGCTTTCCGTGACTCGCCCGCTTCCTTAAGAGGTTCTCCTAACCTGGGATCATGTTCGCCACTTTTATACCGATGCCATTGCGGGTCAGGTCCCGCGACAATTTCGTCGATCTTGATGTGCCGGCGTGGGCATGGATAGCTCTTGCAGTCACCATCGCCCTCATGCTGGGCATCGACCTGTTCCGACACCGCGTGCCGCACGAGCCGACGCAGCGGGAGGCGCTCACTGAATCTCTGATTTGGGTGGCGTGCGGTTTGTCGTTCGCCGGCGTGATAGCCGTGGCATTCGGCGGCCAAGCCACCACCGAATATCTGTCCGGCTACGTGATCGAGAAATCGCTCAGCATCGACAACGTCTTCGTGTGGGCCATGTTGTTTGCCAGCTTCAAAATTCCGCTGAAGTATCAGCACCGAGTGCTCTTCTGGGGCATCTTCGGTGCGTTGATCCTGCGCGGTCTCTTCATTTGGGCCGGTACCGCGCTGATTTCCAAGTTCTGGTGGGTGCTGCTCATCTTCGGTGCGCTACTCATCTTCACCGGCGCCAAGATCCTCAGGCACCGCAACGATGAGGGCGAGAAGGAACACACTGCCGGCATCAGGTTGCTGAGAAAGGTCATGCCCGTCACCGACGAGCTGGATGGCCAGAAGTTCTTCACCAAGGTCAACGCCAAGCGTGCGGCAACGCCACTTTTCGCTGCGCTCGTGGTGGTGGAACTCACCGACGTGATCTTTGCGGTCGACTCGGTACCCGCGATTTTGGCGGTGTCCAATGAGCCGTTCATCGTCTTTGCCAGCAACGCGTTCGCCATCATGGGCTTGCGGGCCATGTACTTCCTGTTGGCCAATGCCAAGGAGAAATTCCACCTCCTCAGCCACGCCTTGGGCATCATCTTGATCTACGTCGGTATCAAGATGACGATTAGTCACTGGTTCCACATCAGCACCCTGATCTCGCTGGCCGTCATCATCGGACTCCTGGTGCTGTCCATCTGGGCCAGCCTCAAGTACCCGAAGATCTTCGACGATGACAAGGACGACACCGACGCTCACGCCGGTCACGGCCACGCCTGACCGGCAACCCGTCGAAAAATAGGCGGCTGAGCTGCGCGAAGGTCCACACGCGGGTTGGCAGAGTTGTTCCAGCACGGATAGAGTTCAACCCTCGTGTGCACCACCCGGTGCACGGCAATCGATGTCCGAGCAGGTCCCACTCGTGGGAAACCGCACGGCGACAACCGAATCCGGTGCTCCGCCGGCCATTTGGCCAGCGGAGCATTTGCGTGTAATCCCAAATGCCCGGCTTGTCCGGGTCTGACCGAAAAGGCTGCCGAAATGGCACTGAAAGCGATTGTTGGCGAAAAAGTCGCCATGAGTCAGGTGTGGGTGAATGACAAGGTCATTCCCGTCACCGTGCTCCGCGTCGAGCCTGCGCGCATCGTCCAGGTGAAGACCACCGAACGCGACGGTTACACGGCGCTGCAG
>JANOYI010000348.1:0-3194 GCA_031428795.1 Ilumatobacteraceae bacterium
TCGGTTACCGGCGGTGTCGTTGTACCAGTGGACACGCCACAGGTTGCGAGGGTCCGGCCCGTTCTTGTCGGCATCGCCGACCAGGGCCGCATCAATCGTCGACGGGTCGGCAAGCTGTGCGAACGTCGGCAACGTGATGCCGACGTCTTTGAACCGGCCGATGCTGTTGGCCAATGCCGCTTCGTCGACCACGCGGTCTGCCAAGCCGAACTGATTCTCGAGTGCGTGCGCGATCGGGTCAGTGCCAGCGGAAACAGTCATGCTTGACATTTTGTCAAACGCCGAAGGGTTTCGCGCCGACCTCCTCAAATTGGAACGACAAAGGCTGAAAGGTTCGCAGGAGGGGGTGTCGGTAGGCTGCGTCAATGTCCGACGTTGCGAGCGAGCTCTCTAGCGCCAAGCGCCGCATCATCGAGCGCCTCAAGCGCGCCGACACCGCCACGGCCCCCGAGCTGGCCACGGAGTTCGGCCTCACCGACACCGCCATTCGTCAGCACCTCGAGGCTTTGGAGAATGCGGAGTTGGTCGAACGGGTCACTGCGCCGAGCAGTGGCCGCGGTCGGCCGCCGGTGCACTGGCGGCTTGCCGCATCCGCGAGTTCGCTCTTCGCCGACCGCCACAGCGACCTCACTGTCGAATTGATTGCGTCCATTCGCGACGCACTCGGTGAGGAAGCGCTGGAGGCCGTAGTGCGCACTCGGGCCGAGCGACAGCTGGCGAACTATCGCGTCGCCATCGACGACACCGCGAGTGTCAGCGACCGTGTGCATCGCATTGCCGAGCTGCGCAGCGCCGAGGGCTATCTGGCCGAGGCAGTGGAGAGCGATGGCCACATGACGCTTGTGGAGCATCATTGCCCCATCCGCGACGCCGCTGATTCCTGCGCTGGCCTGTGCAGCGCCGAGCTCAACCTGTTCCAAAAGGCACTTGGCCCCGACGTCACCGTCGCCCGCGAGCAACACCTGCTCGATGGCGGCCAGCGCTGCGCCTATCGCATCACCCTTCGCTAGGCCGCTACCGTGACGAGCTATGGCTGAACTCTTCGTCGGCGGGTTGATCGATCCTGCTCAGCACTCCCGCACCGATAGAAACGTGCTGCTCCCCAGCGGCGACTTCACCACTCACGGGGTGATCGTGGGCATGACCGGCTCGGGCAAGACGGGGCTGGGCATCGTCCTCATCGAGGAGGCGCTGACGGCTGGCGTGCCCACACTCCTGATCGACCCCAAGGGTGACCTCACCAACCTGTGCCTCACCTTCCCTGCGCTCGCGCCCACCGACTTCGAGCCATGGGTGAACGAGGGTGACGCCAGCAAGGCGGGCGTCGGCGTGGCTGAATTCGCGGCGTCGCAGGCCAAGACCTGGACCGATGGCCTGGCCGGTTGGGGCTTCGGACCAGACCGCATCGCAACGCTTCGCCAGAAGGCAACCTTCACCATCTACACACCTGGCTCGAATGCTGGAGTCGGACTCAACATCATTGGTTCGCTGCAGGCACCGGGCTTCGGCGCCGACCCTGAGATCGTCGGCGATGAGATCGAAGGTTTCGTGTCGGGCTTGCTCAGCCTGGTCGACATCGAGTCCGATCCGCTCAGCAGTCGCGAGCACATCCTTCTGTCGAACCTGATCCTCAACGAGTGGAATGCGCAGCGCAGTCTCGATCTGCCGACCCTTGTGGGCATGGTGTTGACGCCGCTGATCCGAAAGCTCGGCGTGTTCGAGCTTGATCAGTTTTTCCCACCGAAGGACAGGATGGCTTTCGCAATGCGACTGAACGGGCTGCTCGCCTCGCCGTCGTTCAGCGCATGGATGATGGGGCCACCGCTCGACATCGAGGCAATGCTGCACACTCCCGATGGCAAGCCGCGCTGCGCCATCGTGACCACTGCGCACCTCAGCGACCAGGAGCGCCAGTTCGTCACGACGCTGATCCTGTCCAAGCTGGTCACGTGGATGCGGAAGCAGAGCGGCACCACCGACCTGCGCGCACTGCTCTACATGGACGAGGTCGCCGGCTACCTTCCGCCCACGGCGATGCCCCCGACAAAGAAGCCGATCATGACGCTGATGAAGCAGGCGCGTGCGTTCGGTGTTGGCGTGGTGCTGAGCACCCAAAACCCGGTCGACATTGACTACAAGGCGCTCTCGAATGCGGGCACCTGGATGATCGGCCGATTGCAGACGGACCGCGACAAGCAGCGTCTGCTCGACGGCATGAGCGCCGCAGCCGGCGGCGTGGACGTCGGTGCAATTGGCGACACGATCAGTGGCCTCGCCAAACGAGAGTTCGTGCTGCGTCGAGCGGGCAAGGACCAACCGGAGGTGTTCACCACCCGCTGGGCGATGAGCTACCTGCGCGGCCCGCTCACCCGCGACCAGATCGCTGTGCTGATGGCGGACCAGAAGGGTGCAGCGTCGGCCCCAACGCCCGCACCGACAGAGGCCACGCCCACCACACCGTTGCCTGCCCCCACGACGTCATCGCCGCTGCCGCCTCCAACGGCCGCCGCGCCCCTTCCCGCCCCCGCACCTGCCGGCACGCTCGCCGCGGATGAATCGCCGTTGATGCCGGAGATCGCGGCAGGTGTCGCTATCCGTTGGGTCGACATTGCAGCACCGTGGCTCGCGACCGTTGGCGGCGACCCACGCGGCACGCGCTACGAGCCAGCGATCGTCGCCCGCGTTGCGTTGCGCTATGACGACGACAAGGCCGACCTCATCCACGACGAGGAGTACGAAGCCGTGCTGTTCCCGCTGGCGGAGCAAGTCGACGCATCGCGCGCCACAGCCGTTGACCACGACGACCGCGACCTGCGGGTGGAAACGCCGCCCAGCATCACCTACCAGCTGACCAAGGCTCCCCTGAAGAACAAGACGTTCTGGACCGGCATGGAGCGCGACCTCGTCGACTTCCTTGTTCGCAGCCGCAGCATGGAGCTGCAGGTCAACAAGGAGCTGAAGCTCTACAGCCGGCCCGGTGAGACCGCCGACTCGTTCTTCCAACGCTGCTATCAGGCAGCAGACGCGAAGGGCGACGTTGCGACCGCCGCACTGCGCGACAAATACCGGGCCAAAGTCACCTCGCTGCAGTCGCAGCTGCAAGCAGCCGAGGGTCGCGCCGACGTGCTGGAGGCCGAGCAGAAGGGTCGCCGCAACGACGAACTCTTCTCCACCGCCGGTTCGATCCTGGGTGA
>JANOYI010000349.1:0-1784 GCA_031428795.1 Ilumatobacteraceae bacterium
CCGGGTCGCCACGCTGCCCGTCGGCGACATCGTTCACCAGATGCCCGATGTCGTGCAACAGTGCGGCGACGACGACTTCGTCGGACGCGCCGGACCGTTCGGCGGTGTATGCGGCCTGCAGCATGTGGTCCGCCATCGAGACCCGCTCGCCCAGGTATGCCTCGCCGCCGCGCTGGTTGAACACCGCGACGATTCGGTCGACGATGCTCACTGCACTCCTCTCATCGAACGGCCACCGGCTGGTCGAGGGCGTTCTCCAATACGCGGATGGTGCTGTGCAGCCCGTCGATATCGGCGTAGCAGCCCTGCAGGTGGCGGGTGCCGCCGGTGGGGTCGTAGGCGGTGCGACCGTGCAACACGCGACGGTTGTCGACGATGAACAGATCGCCCGCTTCCAGCCGCACTTGGATGTGGAAGGAGGGGTCGGCGATCAGCCGAGCAAACAGCATGTACCCGCGGTACCAGGTGGCGAGTGCGTCGACTTCCTCGTCGGTCGTGGCCGCGGGCTGCTGCTGCAGCGAGCGATGGTTCGAGCGAACGGCGCGAACGCTGCCGTGCGGGTCGAGCTCGATCAGCGGAGTCGTCGTGCTCAGCGATGCCCCGTCGCCGCGGTAGGCGAACGTGACCGGGCGAGAGGTCAGCTGGTGGAAGCCCTGGGGGTCGAGCTCGCGTACCTCGTTGGCGACGCGCCATCCGTCGACCAGCACGTTGTTGCCACCTGACGCGCTGGTGTGGTGGCAGTGCAGTAGTTGCATCGTTGGCACCGGATCGCGGTACGGGTTGTCGGTGTGCGGTGGCAGGCCCAGCGATGTGTTGGCAAGATTGGTCGGGTCGACCTGGGTACGCACGTCGAACCAGCGGCCGTAGTTTGTGTGGCGCACGAAGCCGAACAACTCGGCCACCCGCGCCACCTCGCCGTCGTTGGTGGGCACGCCGGTCATCACACCGCACCCCATTGCTGCGACACCTCGCAACCATTGCAACAGCTCGCGTTGGCTGGCCGCATCGTCTCCCACGAGATCGCCATGATCGGCCACCACGAGGTGATCGGAGTGGTCCGCAGTCCACAATTGTGCTGAAGCGGCCGGCGCGTCCACACGAGCGAGAGCGGCAACGGAGTAGGTGCTGGGGTGCCCGTCCGGCTGCCAGACGATCTGCAGTCGCTCATCGTCGACGAGCACGACTTCGGCGTGGAGCTCGACCGGCAGGGCAGCCGGGTCGAGCAGTCGCTGTCCGCCAGGATGCTGGCACTCGGTGCATTCACACCGGTCGCGCAGAGCAAGGAGTGGCAGCAACACTTGGCCGCCCTCCGCTCGAACCAGCCGAAGCCCTCGGTCGTCCACAGTGATCATGGCATCCACACTAATCCCAGGCGGTCATGCGCCCCGAAGCCATCAACCTGTCATGCCGTGACCACCTAGTCTGAAGGTCAGCACCGCGACAGGTTGGCGGGAGTCGGCGCGCTAATAGCCGAAGAGGGCGCGGAGGACCTTCTGGACGGCGTGGGCTGTGACGGAGTCGACAGTGCCGAGCTTCGAGACGAGCCGACGTTGATTCACCGAGCGGACGAGTTCGCATTGCGCGTAGCTGACGCATTCGAGACCGTTGTCTGCGGCTAGCTCGATTTCGACGTGGAGGGAGATTCCCCGTCGAGTGGTCGTGGTCGGGACGACGAGCACGAACGGAAGAGAGCCGCCGAAGATGTCGGCGGGCCCAACCACCAGTGCGGGTCGGAAGTTGGCTGGTTCGCCCGGGTATGGCGCACCGAAGTCCGTGAGCCAGAG
>JANOYI010000350.1:0-6454 GCA_031428795.1 Ilumatobacteraceae bacterium
AGCGTGACGGGTGAGTCGCGGAGTGGCGCGGGGGACCAGCTCGACGAAGAGGCACGGCAAAAGCGCGAAGGATACGCATGAACCCCATGCGAGGTGCGTACTGTCAGGTCGTTGGAGGGCTTGCGGCAACATGCCCAAGCCGAACAAAGACGCCCCGAACAGCACGACGTGGCGGTTGATGGTGCCCGCCGATGAACGGTAGAGCCGGAATGACAGGGCTGGCACGCCGATTGCCACGATGATGACGGCGAAGAACCACACGAAGAGCTGGTGGTTGGCTGACAGCGCCGGGATGCGCCACCATGGAGCGTCCAGAGGACCCTCGGCGACCGCCTGGAGCGCGCCATCCATATGCCCGAAGCTGGGAGGCGCGGGCAGTTCGCGACCAGGACGTAGGTCGAATACTGGCTCTAGGAACATGCCTCGCACGCTGGCCCCCACGCCCGCCATGAACAGATGCACGATAACTGGCACAAGCCCGACGGTCAGTCCCGCGAGAACCGGCTTCCATGTCCGGCAGCTGCGGCCGCGCCACAACAGCCACCCATGTGTCAGCCCGAGGGCCAGCACCAGGTCAGGGCGGTAGCCGAGCGCGAACCCGACGAGCACCCCGGTAGCGATCAGCGCGATCTGACGCGATCGGCCGACCGTGTGAAGGGCGCGGATGCCGAACACCACGCTCCAGAGCCCGAGTGCGACCGCGCCCTCCCATGCGAGTGCAGAGAGACCGATTGGCGTGAGCACCAGCAGCAGGGCTGTCACTGCGCTCAGCACCGCAGTACGGCGGCCCCATGCACGACCGATGGCGTACATCGCGAAGATGATCCCGATGTGCTGCAACAAACCGAACACGCGCTGGCTCTCCAACGTGTCGCCGAACAGCCAGTACCAACCGGCGAGCACGTGCAGCGAGAACGGGCCGTACAGATGCAGGAAATCGACGTTGGGAATGTCGCCTCTCAACACGCGCTGTGGGAAGGTGAGCATGAAGCCCTCTTCCATCGAACTGCCTGTTGCCAAGAAGAGTCCGCGCAGCGGAAGCGCGATGATTGCCAGGACCATGCTGAGTGAGATCAACGACCGGCGATTCGGGCGAACGCTGAACTTGCCCCCGAGGACGAAGGGAACGCCCGGTTCCTGAGGTGAGAGGGGATCGGGAACGGCAGTTTGCACGGAGCGATACTAGTGAGCGGCTGGTGCGGCCGGATGGTCACACCTTTGCATCTATTGGTTCGCTACCCTCTCACGCGCCATGTCGAACGAGACGGTGCACAGCGCCACGACTCAACCAAGTATCGAGCAGCTTGCCGCCGAGATGATCGCAGTTGGGTGTCGACGTGTGCACGTGTTGGCCTGGCGTGATCTCGACGACGTCGACGCTGGCGGCTCCGAGGTGCACGCCGACCATTTCATGCGGCGCTGGGCGGCGGCCGGCCTGGAAGTGACCCATCGCACGTCGGCAGCGGCAGGTCAGCCGGCCACCGCCGATCGACATGGGTATCACGTCGTTCGCAAGGGCAGCCGCTACAGCGTGTTTCCGCGAGCCGTGGCTCGTGAGCTGGCCTCACACCGGCATTACGACGCGCTGGTGGAGGTGTGGAACGGTGTGCCCTGGATGAGCCCGCTGTGGTCGCGTAAGCCGCGCATCACGTTCCTTCACCATGTGCATGGCCCGATGTGGGACCAACTGCTGCCCAAGCCCCTCGCGTTCATGGGTCGCGCCGTTGAGGCACGGGTAGCGCCCCCGTTCTACCGACGGACGCTCACCCTCACCCCCAGCGACGCCACGCGCTTGGAGCTCCTGCAGCTCGGGTTCAAGCCGGACAAAGTTGTCGCTGTCAACAATGGGGTGGAGGAAATGTTCATTCCCGGTGGGACACCGGCCACCGCACCAACACTCGTGTGCGTGGGCCGCCTGGCGCCGGTGAAACGGCAGGATCGGCTGATCGACCAGGCTGTGATCACCAAACGACGCGTACCTGAACTGCAGTTGGTGATCGTCGGCGATGGGCCGCTGCGCCCCGTCCTCGAGGAGCGCATTGCCCACCATGCAGCAGGCGGCTGGATTCACCTCGCGGGCAGACTGAGCCACGAGGATCTTGTTGCGCTGTATCAGCGTGCTTGGTTGGTGACCAGCGCGTCGTTGGCCGAAGGTTGGGGACTGACGCTGACCGAGGCAGCGGCGTGCGGGACACCGGCGGTGGCAACTGACGTCAATGGGCATCGCAGCAGCGTGATCGACGGTGTCACGGGGATATTGGTACCGCTCGAGAAGCTTGGTGACACAATCGCTGACGTGCTGTTGAACGAACCACGTCGCTTAGCGCTTGCGGAGGCAGCGTTGCAGCGAGCCCGGACGTTGACGTGGGAGAGCTCTGCGCAGGGCGTGCTCGCTGCGCTCCACGGACAGGTCATGGCCAAGGTCGAACGGCGGGGAGGTGGGTCTCGTTGACTCGTGAGGCTGTTGCCTATCGGAGATGCGTGATTGCGGCAACTGTTCTTGGCGCAACCCTGCGCCTAGTGATGCTTGTCTCAAAGTGGAACACAAAGCTCATGCTGAACGACTCGCTGTATTACAGCATCCAGGCCAGCAACAACGCACATGGCCGTTGGTTCAAGGAAGCGCGCGGCAGCAATATTGCCGACTGGGGTGTGCTGCCAGGCGCCGAACACCCGCCGTTGACGTCGGTCGTGATGGTGCCAGCGAGTTGGTTGCCGCATCCCGAGTTCTGGCAGCGGGCAACAATGACCGCGCTCGGTATTGCGGTGATTCCGCTGGTGGCAATGCTGGCCCGCAAGGTTGCGGGCCGTCGCGTTGCGGTGATTGCCGCTGCACTGGCAGCGGTGTACCCGAACCTGTGGCTCAGCGACGCCCTCATCATGTCCGAATCGTTGATGCTGTTCTTGTTCGTCATCACCATGATCGTCGCCGTTCGCTATCGAGATCGGTTCGACCTGCGCACTGCCGCGATCTTGGGTGTGATGATTGGAATCACCGGCCACGCACGAAGCGAGATTCTGCTGTACGGAGCGCTGTTCGTGCTGATCGGCTTCCGTTCGCACACCTCGACCGTCTGGCTGAAGCGGGGCGCAGTGATGGGCCTCGCGGCCGTGGTCACGGTGCTGCCATGGGCGGTCTACAACTCCACTCGGTTCGATGCAATCGTCGTGATGAGCACCAACGATGGCAACACGCTGCTGGGGGCCAATTGCCCGGCGACGTACAGCGGTCCCGGAATCGGTGGCTGGAATGTCACGTGCCTCGGCCCCGAGGCCGATCAACCGCCGGGCGACAGCGCCGTTCGGTCGGGAACTCTGCGACGTCAGGCCATGTCGTACGCAGTTCACAATGTGTCGCGCTGGGTGTACGTCGTGCCGGCGCGAGTACTGCGCTCACTGGACCTTTACGGAATCTCCGACAACACGCGTGCGGACGTGGGGGAGGAGCGCCCGCGGTGGGGCGTGTGGGCCGGCATAGTCAGCTGGTGGGTTTTAGCGCCGATGGCTGCTGTCGGCTTGTGGCGGACGCGTCGCGGACTTCGTTACCTGCTCAGCATCCCGCTGATCGGAGTTCTCGCGGTGTCCGCAGCGTTCTACGGCTCGCACCGACTACGTGCCCCTCTCGAGCCACTAGTAGTGGTGTGCGCTGCCATGTTCATTGCTGCCCTGCCCAGCGTGACGCGCTTGGTCGACAAGCGCATGGCACGACTCAGCTCGGGAGCAGACGCGTTGCCGACTTGAGCAACTTCAACGCGCCTTGCTTTGCAATGGTGCGGTGGTGGCTTTTGCCGTCCATGCCCTCGACCGCCTCGGTGGTGTGTGCCCGATTGCGAAGAAACCAGTCGTAGCTGTCCGCGAGCATTTCCTCGTTCGAGAACTGCGGCTGCCAGCCGAGCGCTGTCGTGACGTGCTCAATATCGAACCACAGCGACTTTGAATACATCAACCAGTGATAGGGAGCGAAGGGGGCGACGTGCAGCCCGGCGGCTGCCTTCATTCCGAGCGCTGCTGGCCCAGCCGGAAGCGACCGAACCTTCGACCCGGTGCCGGCATGCGCGCAGAGGGCTTCCAGCGATTGGCGCATCGTTCCGAAACGGTCCGTTCCGGCGTTGAACACATCGGGCCCGGCCTTGAGACCCGCAAGTAGGCACGCGTCCGCAAGATCGTCGGCGTGCACGAACTGGTAGCGATTGCTGCCGTCGCCGAGTACGAAGATGTCGGCGCCGTCTGCTACCCAATCGAAGAGGATGCCGAAGATGCCCAGGCGACCGTGCCCAAGGATTGTGCGTGGTCGCACGATGGTGACATCGAGGCCGTTGCGTACCGCGTCGAGACAAGCCCATTCCGCAGCCAGCTTCGCGTGCCCGTAGGCCTCAACCGGCGAAGGAACTGTGGAGGGCAACACGGGATTGCTGCGGGGGACACCGAAGACAGCACTGGACGACGTGTGCACGACCTTGCTGACACCAGCGGCTCGGCATGCGCTGAGGAGCAGCGTAGTCCCGTCGACGTTGACGGTTCGCAGCAGTTCCTCGTCCTTGGCCAGTGGAACCTGCGCGACATTATTGAAGACGATGTCGACACCATCGACCGCTTGGGCGACAGTCCGTGGATTGCGGATATCGCCCTTCACGAGTTCCACAGAACTCGGTCGATCGTCGACGTCGTTGAGGTCGAGGACTCGCACATCGTGCCCTGCCGCGAGAAGTCGTTGCACGAGCAGCGAGCCGAAGTAGCCGCTGCCTCCAGTGACCAGTGAAGTCGTCACAGCGCTAGCCCTTGATCCAAGCACCAGCGGATACTGCGGCGCATGCCCTCGTACAGCTCCACCTTGGGTGTGTAGCCAATCTCGGCCGTGGACCGACTGATATCGACAGCGATGGTGTGGCCCATCTCGCCGAGCACGTGCAGCTGCTGTTGATACACGCCAATGCCCTGCAACACTCTGTCGCCCAGCTCGGCCACGCGTGCGGCGATTGGAGGAATGTGCGTCGTGGGAGGCTTCACCGAAAGACCCTCGTCAGTGAGCGCACGCCCGACCGTCTCAACGATCTCCTCCACGGTGTACGCCCGCTCGTCGGCAATCCAGTAACCTTTGCCGCGCGCGGCGGGTACCAGCTCGGCGCAGAGAACACCGTCAACGAGGTTGTCCACGTACACCATGGACCGGCGTTGCGATCCAGCGCCGATCACAGGGAACTTGCCCTTGCGGACCATCCGGAAGAACGTGGTCTGCCTCGGTGGTTGAAACGGCCCGTAGAACCATGGTGGCCGCACGATTGCGGTGTCGAGACCGGCGGCAGCGGTCTCGATAATCACCAGCTCGCCCTGCATTTTCGACTTGCCGTAGCCGAGATACGGGTTGAATGGCTCGTCGTGACGGAACGTGTCGGCGTTGTCTGGGTTGGTGCCGAACGGGCTGTTGGACGACACATGCACGAATCGCCGCACCTCAGCATCGAGTGCCGCCTGCGCGAGGTAGCGGGTTCCGTTTGTGTTGACCTCGTAGAACTGACTGACCTTCTTCGGGTGGATGACGCCAGCGGTGTGAATCACGTCGGTCGTCGTTCCCAACTGGTTCATCAACCGCGCAGCGGTGTCGGCCCGAGCCACGTCGCCGATGACGACTTCGATGTCTTTGCCGGACTTGTGGGACCCCACGAAGGCGGAGAGCTCGGCAGCTTCCGCAGTGCTCTGGGCGAGCAAACGAAAACGCTCACGACCGGGGTCGCTGAGCAGGCGATGCACGAGGGCACGGCCAAGCCAGCCAGCGGCACCGGTGACCACAGTTGTGTGGGGCGCGGGCCAGGTGGCTGGCACCGAGTGGGTGGATTGGTCAGTCACGGCGGCCCCCAGTAGCAACGAAGTGTCGAGCGTTTCGAATGGCGATGGCCATGACCGAGGCCTGCGGGTTGACGCCAGGCGCGGTTGGCAGCAGCGAGGCATCGTTGACGAAGATGTTGCTGCAGCCATGTACGCGGCCGAAAGAGTTGGCGCCGGTGCGCCCGTCAACCTCTCCCATCGGCACCGTGCTGCAGAGGTGAACGGTCATCACGCTCGCTTTCGATGCGGAGAACTTCTGCTGGAGCGTGGCGAGATCGCGGCGATTGCGAACGGATGGGGCTCCCTTGAACGACGGGTACACCTCCACGGCGCCGGCCTCCAACATGAGGAGCGCCAATCGCGCCAGACCGCTCCGCAACAGTTCTCGGTCGCGATGCGTCAACCGGTAGGTGACGACGGGGTCTTTCATGTGCGGAAAAGAGCGCACGCGACCAAGGCCCTCGCTCTTGATTGCGGCGTAGTACACGCTGATGTTCTGCCACTCGGTGACCGCTCGTTGGAACGTGGACCATTGGTCGAGCAGTGACAGCGCCACCAGACCGGGGTTGCTGGCTGATCCGCCGAACGAAAGGTGAGGGGCGAACTCCTTGACCTGATGCACGGGCACGTC
>JANOYI010000351.1:0-3927 GCA_031428795.1 Ilumatobacteraceae bacterium
TCGAGCCGCTTGAACAGTGCCTGCGTCTGCCCGTCCCACGTCCAGTGCAGGTTGACGGCCACCTGCGACAGAGCCCCCAATGCCGATGGAATTGCGGGAACAACATTGAACTCTCTGACTGCACGCATTCGGTAGAGACTAGTTGGGCAACGACCCGCCGGGACCAGAGACCTTTTAGCCACCGTCAAGTCATGAAGGCGAGGCAGTGGCGGTCCGGTAGACCTCCACCGTCTCGGCCGCGATGGCGTCCCACGTGTATGTGCGACCCAGCAGCGCAGCGGCGTTGACTCGCATACGGTCGGCTGCGGCCGGGTCGGCGAGCACGTCTGCGATTCGGTCCGCCAGTTCGTGGTGGTTGCCGGGCTCGAACAACATGCCGGCGTCGGTTCCCTCGACAATCTCGGCCAGACCACCCGTGCGCGCGACAATGGTCGGCGCGCCGGCGGCCATCCCCTCGAGCGCAACGATTCCGAACGGCTCGTACAGCGACGGAATCACGACGCAGCTGGCGCGCTGCAGCATTTCATGGAGCTCGCCGTCGGGCACGAAGCCAGCCAGGTGGACGATGTCGCTGACGCCTTCCATGTCGATCTGCGTTTGTAGCTCGGGCAGGTACGTGCCGCGACCGGCGATGACGCAGCGAACGCCGGGCACCCGCAACCGCAATTCGCCGATGGCACGGGCAAGCACCTGGAAGCCCTTCTCGTACTGGATGCGACCCCAGGCGATGACCAGTGGCTCACGCTGGCATGCGGGGGCGGGCACGGCGTCCTTCCAACGTTCGGTGTCCACCCCGTTGGGCACCAGGTGCACCTTCTCTGCCGGCAGCTCGAAACTGGAGATGACCTCGCGCACCATGAAGCGCGAGCACGCGATGATTTCGCGTGCCTGATAGGTGAGCCACCACTCGATGGAGTTGATGGTGCCCGGCAGGCCTGGCGGCAGGTGGCCGCCGTGACGGCCCCGTTCGGTGGCATGGATGGTGGCCACGAGCGGGATGTCCAGCAGCGACTTGAGTGTGTCGCCTGCCCACGCCACCAGCCAGTCGTGTGCATGGATGACTTCGGGTTTCCAATTCCCCAGTTGGGTGGAAAGCTGCACCAGCTGATGGTTGGCCGATGCCATGCGCGCGACCAGGTCGTCGTCTGGCAGCCACGGCAGGCCCGGGTCCGCGCGCATCACGCGAACTCCGTCGACCACCGCATCATCGGGTTCATCGGGATGGTGCAGGCTGAATACGACGACCTCGTGGCCGGCACGCTGCATTGCTCGGGCAAGGCCGTCGACGTGGGCAGCAATGCCGCCAACGACGAGTGGCGGGTACTCCCACGACAGCATCAGTACGCGCACGTGAGCGAACGTAGCAGCGGCGGGGAGGGCGGTGCCGTACGCTCGCACCGTGGTGCTTACCGATCTCGACCTTCATCTCTTCGGCGAGGGAACTCACCGACGCCTGTGGCAGCTCCTAGGGGCGCAGCCGCTGCCCGACGGTGGTGTGCGCTTCGCTGTGTGGGCACCCAACGCACGGTCGGTGGAGGTGTTGGGCGACTGGAATGGTTGGGCGTCGGGCACGATGCTGGAACCGCAGGGCTCGTCGGGCATTTGGGCCTTGGTGTGCCCCACCGCCCAGTCGGGGCAGCGCTACAAGCTCGGCGTGACCTCTTCCGCCGGTGCCTACGTACTGAAGGCCGACCCGATGGCACGTGAGAGCGAGTGCCCCCCGTCGAATGCAAGCGTGGTTCCGCAACCCGACACGTACGTGTGGGGTGACGGCGAGTGGATGACCGCCCGCAGCCACGCCCCTGGCGCGCCGCTGCGTATCTATGAGGCGCACATCGGCTCGTGGCGCTCGGGCGTGGACAGGTACGTCGAGTTCGGCCACCAGCTGGCCGACCACGTCGCCGCACTCGGCTTCACACACGTCGAACTATTGCCCGTCGCCGAGCACCCGTTCGGTGGCTCGTGGGGCTATCAGGTCAGCGGCTACTACTCGCCGACGGCGCGCTACGGCACTCCCGACGAGCTGCGGGCGATGGTCGACATCCTCCACGGGCGTGGCATCGGCGTGATCATCGACTGGGTGCCGGCCCACTTCCCGAAGGACGAATGGAGCCTCGCCCGTTTCGACGGCACGGCTCTCTACGAGCACGCCGACTCGCGCCAGGGTGAGCACCCCGACTGGGGTACGTACGTGTTCAACTACGGCCGCGACGAGGTGCGCAACTTCCTGGTGGCCAACGCGCTGTATTGGCTGCACGAGTTCCACATCGACGGCCTGCGAGTGGATGCCGTGGCCAGCATGCTCTACCTCGACTACTCGCGGCCCGCGGGCGGTTGGGTGCCGAACCGTGAGGGCGGCCGCGAGAATCTCGAGGCAATTGCCTTCCTTCGTGAGCTGACGTCTGTGGTCGCCACCGAAGCGCCTACCGCAATGGTGATTGCGGAGGAAAGCACCGCCTGGCCGAAGGTCACGCACCCCATCGAATTCGGCGGCCTTGGCTTCACACACAAGTGGAACATGGGTTGGATGAACGACACCCTCGGCTACCTGGAGCACGACTCGGTGCATCGCCGATTCCACCACCGCGAGCTGTCGTTCGGGTTGCTGTATGCCTTCAGTGAGCGTTTCGTGCTGCCGCTCAGCCACGACGAAGTGGTGCACGGCAAGGGCAGCCTGCTGGGCAAGATGCCGGGCGACGACTGGCAGCGCTTCGCCAACCTCCGTGCGCTGTACGCGTGGATGTGGGCGCAGCCGGGCGCCCCGCTGCTGTTCATGGGCGCAGAGATCGCGCCGTTCACGGAGTGGAACGAATCGACGGGTTTGCCGTGGCACTTGCTGGACCACGCGCCTCACCGCGGCATTCGCGACCTGTTGGCGGAACTCAATCGCGTGATCGCAGCGTGGCCGGCGTTGTTCGAGCGCGACCACGAAGCAAGCGGCTTTCAATGGCTTGACGCCGACGACGTGGACCACTCCATCTTCGCTTTCATGCGGTGGGGCTATGCCGGCGGAACGGCTGTCGCCACCGTAGCCAACTTCACACCCGTGCCGCATGGCGGCTATCGCGTCGGCTTGCCGTGGGCGGGCGAGTGGCACGTACTGCTGGACACCGACTCGCCGAACTATGGCGGCAGCGGCTTTGCGGGTTACGACCTTGCGGGGCTGCGCACCGGCAGCGCCGTGGTCACGGCCACCACAGAGGTGGCGTGGCAGGGCCAGCCTGCGTCCGCTGTTATCGACGTGCCGCCGCTGGCGGTGCTCTGGTTGGGTGCCGCCCGACCGTGAACCCGGCCGTGAAGGTATGGCGCGACGAACGTCTGCGCCCCGTCCTTGCGGCGTGCGTCACCCTCGGCTTCGCGGTCGGGGTGTTCGCTGTCTCGTTCGGGGTGACCTCCGTGTCGGCGGGAGCATCGGTGGGCCAGACGTGTGCGATGTCGCTGTTGGTGTTCACCGGAGCGTCACAGTTTTCCGCGGTCAGCGTGTTCGGCGCCGGGGGCTCCTTTGCGTCGGCGTTCGGTGGTGCAGCGTTGTTGGCGGCGCGCAACAGCGTGTACGGGCTGGCGATGGCGCCTCACCTGCACGGAAGTATTGGCCGCCGATTGGTGGCCGCGCAGTTGACCATTGACGAGTCGACAGCAATGGCCGCAGCACAGGACGACGAAGAGCACCGCGCCGCCGCGTTCTGGATCACGGGTCTCAGCGTCTACCTGTTCTGGAACGTGGGCACACTGATCGGTGCGGTGCTGGGGTCCGCGATCGACCCGAAGGTGTTCGGGCTCGACGCAGCGCTTCCCGCCGCGTTCCTGGCGATGCTGTGGCCGCTGTTGCGTGAGCGCCGCTCGGCGATGGCGGCGGCAATCGGGGCGACGGTGTGCCTGGTCACGATTCCGTTCGCTCCCGTCGGTGTCCCCATCCTGTGTGCGGCG
>JANOYI010000352.1:0-2602 GCA_031428795.1 Ilumatobacteraceae bacterium
CGTTGGACTGGTACTCGTTGGACTGGAACTCGTTGGACTGGTACTCGTTGGACTGGAACTCGTTGGACTGGTACCCGTTGGACTGGTACCCGTAGGACTGGTACCCCTTGGACTGGTACCCGTTGGACCGGCACTCGCTGGACCTGATGTCAGCTTCTTGCCGCGCTGACGCGGCAGGATGAACAGATGAAGTTCTCGACCAAGCGTGGACGCCGTGTGCTTGCCGACCGCGTGGTCGAGGTGTTGAAGACTGCCGATCGTTTCCCGGTTGGCGACCCCCGCCGCTCTGCGGCGCAACGACGTGTTGCTCGGATGGTTGCCGACGCTCCCTCAGTCGTCGACGACCCACGGCTGGCCGGCATGCGGGCGCAACTGCGTCGCTGGGCGAATTTTGCGCCCTACCTCGTCGACGAAGAGGAGGAGTGCTCGCTGGCCCGCAGTGGTCGCTCACTCATCGACAGTCAGCTCGAGCTGCTGCGTTCACTAGACGACGATGAGGCCACCGCGGTGGCGAGCTCCGACGCTGCGCTGCGCAACCTCGATGCCGACTACCCCGATGCGCGGCGGCGAGCCGACATCGAAGCGCACGCTGTCACCGATCTGCGCGCCCCTGTCGCGGCGTCGGTACTGGGGGCGCTCGCAAGGTGTCATCTCGCCGACGATCGCTTGCGCGGCATCGACGACTGGCGGACGCGCTTCGCCGTCGTCCAAGGCACGACCCCCGCACGGCTGGCAGCGCTTCGCGACGCAACGAAGGATGTGCGCGGGCTCGCAGGGGAATGGTGGAGCGTGCGCGCCGAAGTCGTTGGCGGCAACTACTCCGATCGGCGAGTCGGTGTGCCCTCGGCGCCCGGCACGTTGGCGGAACACTCGATCGCGGCGGCAGTCGCCCTCGCCGCCGCCGTGCCTTCATCGGCCGACGCGGCTCGGCGTGCCAGCGCTCGAATCGTTGATGGTGACGACAACGTCGTTGTCATCGAAGCCGACGGACGAATCTCCGTCACCGTCGCTCACCGACCGACCCCGCGCGGCTCGCTGATGGTCGCCCACGAGATAGGTCACGCTCTGCACGCGCTGGAGTCGCGCAGCCCCGAGCCACCCGGCGCGCTCGTTGGCGAGACCGTCGCGTGCTGGTCGTCATTGGTCGCCGGTCAGGTGGGCATCGCCGGCTCACCGTCGCGTGCGATGGCACTGGCGTTGGGTGACACGTTGGTGGAAGAACTCTTCGTGTCGGCTGCCGTGAGTGAGTTCGAAGACTCGGTGTACGAGTCCTCGACACTCAGCGAGCCGGTAACCGCCACTCAGCTGAACGCTGCATGGTTGCAGGCGAACCGCGGCGTATGGGGTGACGCGGTCGAGGTTCCGGACTTCGTCGGGTCGGGGTGGGCGCGCCTGCCCGCACTGGCCATCGACCCGGGCCACGCGTTCTCCTACGTCTGGGCGACTGTCCTCGCGCTCGCGATCTCGGCCCGTCACGGGGCGGACCGTGATGGCGTCGTTGCACGCGCGATTCGCGCCGGTGGCGTGGAGGCCGATGAATTCACGACCCTCCTCAGCTTCGACGGTGACGAGTGGATTTCTGTCGGATTGCAGATGCTCGACGCGGAACTGACTCGCCTCGGTCAGCTGGTACGGACGTCGCCGTGAGCGCCGTCCTTCGGTAACCCGACGAACAACGCGACGACGACCGGCAACTGCAGCGCCCCAGCGGTGACCGCCACCGTGCCCACCGACGTCGCGTTCGCAAGCACCCCGCTGCCCAACGCGCCGATGACCCCACCCGCGCTGAGCGCACCGCGGAAGATTCCCATCACTCGGCCGATGAGCTCGGAGGGGATCAGGCGTTGGCGGATGCCGATTGACGTGATGTTGCCGAACGTGACGGCGAAGCCCCATGCGAAGAGCGCCACCGCGGCAATCGGCCACAAGCCCGTCGTACCCAGCAGCATGTACGACGCAGCGTTGACCGTGACCGCTCCGGCCATTGCCACCCGCCCCGACATCCGCGCCCGCAGCCGCCCCGCCACGACGCCCGCCAGAGTGGCGCCACACGCAATCACCGTGAGGGCAGGGCCGAACCATCCGCCATCCAGCGAGTACTGCCTACGCACCAGCAGCACCAGCATTGCGAGCACCGCCGACCCGCAGAGCGAGAGCGTGAACATCGAGCCGGCCAACACGACCAACGTGCGTGTCCTGCGGAAGTACTGCCACGCCGGCGCCATCGTCGGCTTCGGGCCGACGTCGGTCGGCTCGGACGGTGGCGCCTTGGGGAGACCGGCCAGGAACACGGCGGACATGAGATAGGAGACGGCATCAGCGGCGAAGGGCAGCCATGTCGCAAATCGGAAAATGAGCGATCCAAGGGGTGGGCCGACGAACTCACGCCCGACGTCGTCGGCTGCCTGCAACCGCCCATTGGCGTCGTCCAAGTGGGCTTCATCGACGAACGACGGGATGGCACTCTGCGAGGCGGTGATGAAGATGGTTTCGCCCGCACCGATCAGGAAGGTGATGGCCGCCAGCACGAATCCCGGCAACGACCCAACCAGGAGGGCGACCGCGGCTGCGATGACGACAGCCGCACGGGCGAGGTCGGCGG
>JANOYI010000353.1:0-5697 GCA_031428795.1 Ilumatobacteraceae bacterium
TGGCTCGCATCTCCGACCTCCTTGCGGCCGGGCCTACCTACTCAGTTGAGTTCTTCCCACCGAAGCACGAGGCAGGGTGGCTCAGTCTCGGCCGCACGATTTCCGAGCTGGAACACCTCGCGCCCGACTTCCTGAGCGTCACCTATGGCGCCGGTGGCAGCACCCGTACGCGCACCGCCGACCTGGTCAGCTGGGTGAAGCGCCAGACCGCAATTCCACCGATGGCTCACCTCACCTGTGCCGGGCACACGCGCGACGACATCCGAGCCATCCTCACCGACTATCAGGCGGAGGGCGTGCAGAACATTCTGGCGCTCGGAGGCGACCCGCCGACGGGCGCCGCGGACGCGCACACGCCAAGCGACTACCGCTTCAGCATGGAGCTGGTCGACGACGTTCGCGAGTTCGGTGGGTTCTCCGTCGGCGTAGCCGCCCACCCCGAGCTGCACCCCCGATCACCGGACCGCGCGACCGATCGCCAGTACCTGGCGGACAAACTCGCCGCCGCCGATTTTGCCATCACACAGTTCTTCTTCGACATCGATCACTACTCGATGATGGTCGACGAGCTGGCCGCGTTGGGTGTGACCAAGCCGGTGCTGCCAGGCATCATGCCCATCAGCAACCTGGGCCAGATCACGCGCATGGCGCACATGAGCGGCGCCGAGGTTCCTGGCTGGGTGATCGAGACAATGGAGAAGGCCGGCGACGACCTCGACGAGGCAGAACGGGTGGGTGTTGCGTTGGCCACCGGGCTGTGCGCGCGCCTCATCGAAGCCGGCGCGCCGGGCCTGCACTTCTATGCACTCAACCGCAGCTGGGCGACTCGGGAAATCTTCAGCAACCTCGGCCTTCGCCCCAGCGCCTGATACGGCGTATGGTCGCGGCATGACCGCATACGAGAACTTGTACATCAATGGCCAGTGGGTGCCGTCCGCCGGAACCGACACTCTGTCGGTCACCGATTCGGCCACCGAAGAAGTGATTGCCACCATTCCCGAAGGCACCGCATCAGATGTCGATGCTGCCGTCGCCGCGGCAAAGGCAGCGTTCCCCGCGTGGAGTGCGCTGCCCAAGGAAGAGCGCGCCGCGTACCTGATGAAGATCCACGCCGGCCTCGAGGCCCGCACGGACGAAATCGCTTCCACCATTGCCAAGGAAGTCGGCATGCCGCTGTTCCTCAGCAACATGATCCAGGCCGGCCTGCCCAAGGCCAACTTCGCAATCGCTGCCGGTCTGCTGTCCAGCTATGAGTTCGAGAAGCAGGTTGGCAACTCGCTGGTCGTGCGTGAGGCCATCGGCGTCGTCGGCTGCATCACCCCCTGGAACTACCCGCTGCACCAGATCGCACTGAAGGTCGCTCCGGCCATGGCGGCAGGTAACACCGTCGTGCTCAAGCCGTCGGAAGTCGCACCCATCAATGCCTTCATCCTCGCCGAGGTCATCGCCGAAGCCGGTTTGCCGGCAGGCGTGTTCAACTTGGTGACCGGTGTCGGCCCTGTCGTCGGTGAAGCGATCTCGGCGCATCCCGATGTCGACATGGTCAGCTTCACCGGCAGCACCCGCGCCGGAAAGCGCGTGGCCGAAGTCGCCAGCCAGACGGTCAAGAAGGTGTCGCTGGAATTGGGTGGCAAGAGCGCCAACGTCATCCTGGCCGACGCCGACTTCTCCAAGGCCGTCGCTGATGGCGTGGGCAAGTGCTTCCTGAACAGTGGCCAGACCTGCACTGCGCTCACCCGCATGCTGGTGCCGCGCGATCGCCTCGCAGAAGTGGAAGGCATCGCCGCCGCCACCGCCGCCGCGTTCACACCCGGCAACCCGTTCGACTCGAGCAGTCGCATCGGACCGCTCGTCTCGGCCGCCCAGCAAGAGCGTGTGCGTGGCTTCATTCAGAAGGGGATCGACGAGGGCGCAACGCTGCTCACCGGCGGCACCGAAGCGCCGGAGGGCCTGGAGACGGGCTACTACGTGGCCCCCACAGTGTTCACCAACGTCACGCGCGACATGACGATTGCTCGTGAGGAAATCTTCGGGCCAGTGCTGTCGATCATTCCGTACGACACGGAAGAGGAGGCCATCGAGATCGCCAACGACACCATCTACGGCCTCGCCGGTGGTGTGTGGGGCGAAGCCGACCATGCGAAGGCAGTCGCTCGCAAGATCCGTGCTGGTCAGGTCGAAGTCAACGGCGGCGCCTTCAACGTGATGGCCCCGTTCGGTGGCTACAAGCAGAGCGGCCTCGGCCGTGAAGCCGGCACTTTTGGTCTCGAGGAATTCCTAGAAGTCAAGAGCCTCCAGCTCTAGAACACCACGCCACACTTCAGGTCGGGTGGGTGCCATGACTGCTCGGAGCGGTAGTGGTGGGCGATACTGGACGCTCGAATGGCTGTCTCTACCGACACTATTGCCGTTGCCGAGCAGCTGCGCCACCCGACGCTCCGCAACCAGATCAGTCGAGTCCCGTATCTTCCGGGTCTCGATGGTTTGCGCGCCATCGCGGTTACCGCAGTGCTCGTCTACCACGCGAATCACGAGTGGCTCACCGGCGGCTTCCTGGGCGTCGAGGTGTTCTTCGTCATCTCCGGATACCTGATCACGCTGCTGCTGCTGGCGGAGAAGGAACGGACGGGTACGGTTCGGCTCGGCCAGTTCTGGATGCGGCGCGCCAGACGCCTGCTGCCGGCGCTGTTCGTGATGATGGGCGCGTTGGCCATCTACATGTCGCTGTTCAACCAGCGGCCGATGGGCCAGGCGCGCGGCGACCTGCTGGGCGGCACCTTCTACGTCAGTAACTGGTACCAGATTTGGGTGGGCCAGGGTTACACCGCAGCCACCAGTTTTGCCCCGCTGCGGCACCTGTGGTCGCTGGCGGTGGAAGAGCAGTTCTACTTGGTGTGGCCGTTGGTGATGGTGGTATTACTTCGCAAGCGCGTCGACAATCTGCCCCGGGTGGCGCTGTGGTTGTTCTCGGCGAGCGTCTTCGTCTCGCTCACGGTCGCTGCGCTGTACATCGGTGGCACGATCTTCATCGGCGCCGACTCCGTCACCAACGCAGCCTCCTGCGGTAGCGGCGACAGCCACGGCTACATCTCGTTGTTCGGTCACTGTCTCAACGTCAACGAGACGCTGTACCTGAGCACCATCACGCGTTCCAGCGGTCTGATGCTGGGTGCAGCATTCGCACTCGTGTGGCGCCCGGTCGCCATCATGCGCGGGCCGCTGCGCAAGCGTGGTCGCCAAGTCGACGTGATCGGTCTGCTCGGTCTCATCGGTCTCGCTCTGCTGATGAACAGGCTGGAACTGGTCAACTCGCTGACGAACGAGTACGACCCGTGGCTGTTCCGTGGGGGCTTCCTGCTGACCGGGCTGTGCACCATTGCCATCATCGCAGCGGCCACTCACCGTCGGTCGTACCTCGGCCGCCTCTTGGGAATGCGCCCGCTGCACTGGGTTGGCACGCGCAGCTACGGCCTCTACCTGTACCACTGGCCGATCTACCAGATCATCCGCGAACCCGGCGAGCAGCTCACGGTGCGCCAGTTCCTCACTGCGCTTCTGATCGCGTTGCCGATCACCGAGCTCAGCTACCGACTCGTCGAGCTCCCGGTGCGCCAGGGTCGGCTTGGCCAGTGGATGCGCGGCCAGCGCCCGGCGCGAACGAAGGCTGCGGTGCGCGGCCGCCGACGGTCGTTCGTTCTCGCATCGGTGTTCGCCGTGTTGGCCGGCTTCGCCACGGTCACAATCGCGATTGCGGAGATCAAGTGCGAAGGTCAGGTGGCATGCGACAACGAGCGCGGCCTGGCCGAGATTGCCAGTGGTCCGGTGACGATTGTGCCGCCAGTGACTGTTGCGCCGACCGTGCCCGTCACACAGCCGACGCTGCCCGATCAGACCCCCAACGAGACCGCCCCACCGACGACGGAAGCTGGCCCGGCCACCACGCTTGGTGCGGCCGATTTGCTTCCTGCGTATGCAGTTGGAGAATCGGTGATGTTGGGGGCCGCTCCGCAGTTGACAGCGGGCGGTATTCAGGTGAACGCAGCGGTCAGCCGTCAAGGCAAGAACGTTGCAGAGATTGTCGAGATGGCGCGGGTCGCTGGCCAGCTGGGTCGCACGGTCATCATTCAGACCGGCACCAACGGTGGCGTCAGCGACGAGACCCTGGGGCGAATCATGGCTGCGCTACCGCCCGCGGACACGCCGCTTGTCGTATTCCTCACGGTGAAGGCCCCGAAGGGGTGGATTGCCGACAACAACACACGCATTCGTGCGCTTCCGTCGATCTACTCGAACGTCAAGGTGGTCGATTGGGAGACCGAGGCACAGCAAATACTCGGTGAGTTGAGTTCGAGCGACGGTGGCATCCACCTCAGTACATCGAACGCGAAGCAGTTCTACGCGAACCTGATCTTCGACGCCATCGGCCGACCGGACCTGAAGCGGTAAGCGCGTTCGCAAGCGCTCCTGATTGCTCCATACTGTTCGTTCGATGTCGGCGCGCCCCACCGTTTCACGCCCAGCAACCGCGGAGGCCGGGCTCAGTCGCGTCCCGTACCTGCCCGGGCTCGACGGATTGCGGGCCATAGCTGTCATCGGCGTGATCATCTACCACGCCCACCACGACTGGTTGCCGGGCGGCTTCCTGGGCGTGGAGGTGTTCTTCGTCATTTCCGGCTACCTGATCACGCTGCTGCTGATGGGCGAGCGCGAGCGCACAGGCCACGTCGATCTCCGCCAGTTCTGGGCTCGTCGATTCCGTCGCCTACTGCCCGCGCTGTACGTGATGATGGCCTTCGTGGCGGTCTACATCGCCGCCTTCTATCCGGCCGCCCGCGAGCAAACCCGTGGCGACTTTCTGGCGGGCATCCTCTACGTCAGTAACTGGTACGAGATCTTCGTCGGCCAGGGCTACGGCGCCAGCGAGGCGTTTGCTCCCCTGCGCCACCTGTGGTCGCTGGCGGTCGAGGAGCAGTTCTACCTCGTCTGGCCGTTGGTGATGGTGGCAATCCTGCGCCGGTCGCGCAGTCGCCTGCCGGAAGTGGGCTTGAAACTGATCGGCGTCAGCGCATTCATCGCGATCATGGTCGCCGTGTTCTACGTGCCCGGCGTGGTGGCGACCACGTGCGGAACCGAGTTCACGCGGGGAACATGGACCGTCTTCGGGCGTTGCATCGCGGTCAACGACATGCTCTACCTCGGTTCGTTCTCACGTGCCGGCGGGCTGATGTTGGGCGCAGGCTTCGCGATGCTGTGGCGCCCCGTCGCCATCATGCGTGGCCCGCTACGCGACAAGGGTCGACGCCTCGACGTGCTGGCCGGGCTCGGCCTGGCTCTGCTCCTGTACTTCATGCTGACGATGTACTTGCAGGAGCGCGGCGTGTACAACCCATGGCTGTACCGCGGCGGCTTCTTCGTCACCGGTGTAGCCACGCTGCTGCTGATTGCGGCCGCCACACACCGGGGTGCGGTCACCGGCAAGCTGCTGGGCCACCCGGCGCTGGTGTGGGTGGGCACCCGCAGCTACGGCCTCTACCTGTACCACTGGCCCGTCTTCCAGATGATCCGCAAGCAGGCCAACATCCAGATGTCGATCCCGCAGATCATTCTTGGTCTGATGATCACTGTGCCGATCACCGAGGCCAGCTATCGCTTCATTGAAACACCCATCCGCAAGAACGGCCTGCGCGCCTCACTGGC
>JANOYI010000354.1:0-8454 GCA_031428795.1 Ilumatobacteraceae bacterium
ATCACGAAGCGATTCAGCCAGGAATGGAGCCACCCGGCCCCTCGTATGCGCGAGATGATCCTGGCAATTCGGGCCATCTGGGACACGTGGGAGAACGGCACTCCCCTGGCCTTCCGCGGCGACTTCTACACGCACACGCTGATGACCCCGTTCTTCACGCCTGACCGTGCCGACCTGGCTGGGTTCGGCGTGCCCAAGATCTTCCTGGCCGGCGTCGGGGAGATGATGACCGAAGTCGCTGGCGAAGTGTGCGACGGGTTCATCTGCCACGGCTTCACCACCGAGCGGTACCTGCGTGAGGTCACCCTTCCCGCACTGCAGCGTGGACGAGCGAAGGCTGGCAAGACGATGGAAGGGTTCGAGATCGTCGGGCCGTCGTTCGTTGTCACCGGCAGCAACGAGGAAGAGCTTGCCGCCGCGGCCGCGGGCACCCGTCAACAGATTGCGTTCTACGGCAGCACGCCTGCGTACCGCGGCGTGCTCGACATGCACGGCTGGGATGGCCTGCACGACGAGCTCAATGCGCTGTCGAAGCAGGGCCAGTGGGTGGAGATGGGCAACCTGATCACCGACGAGATCCTCAACACGTTCGCCGTCGTCGGCGAGCCCGAACACATGGCTCCAGAACTGCAACGCCGCTATGGCGACGTCATCCAGCGGATCAGCTTCTACGCCCCATACAAATCCGACCCGACCCGCTGGACCAGCATCATCGAAGCCCTCAAGTCCGCCTGACTTCTGGCACGCTTCCCCGCCCATGGGTGGGCAATAGTGACGAATCCGGCACGGTTGACCGCCCATGGGCGGCAAACGGTGCCACATTCTCGGCGCGGTCGCCATCTGGCACTTTCCACCGCCCATGGGTGGGCAAGGGTGACGATTTCGGCACGGTTGACCGCCCATGGGCGTCGAAAGGTGACAATTCGCGGCAGCCGAATCTGGCAAGAACGTTCGTTCGATTGCGTGCCAGTTTGTTCGGTAGGGTAGAGCGATGAGTTCGATCGACGACAGCCTCCGCCGACGCGCAATCGCGTGCGTGTATTGCGGCAGCGAGCATGGCTCGGCGGACGAAGTCAAGGCCTGTTGGCAGCGCACTGCTGGCCAGGAGGTCGAACGCGACGACGCCCACGACAATAGGGATCAGGGCAACCTGTTTGCCGGCGAACCTGCTCCCCCGACGCCAGCCGACTTCGATGACCTTGAGTACGAGCCCGCGCCCGCCGCCGTTGTCGCTGGGCTCACTCGGGGCCCCGAATGGTTGGGGCGCAACGTCATCGTCGCTCCGGGGCAGGCCGCTCCCTCAGCTTGGGTCGATGCGCCGCGCCTCACCATCGACCCCTCACAGAGCGAGCTCATCAGCCAGTTGCTGCAGGCCGCCACACAGAGGGTCTCGCACGTCTTCGAGCTCAGTGACGCTGTGCAATCTCAGCTCTCCACGCCGTTCGCCACCACCTTGCCGCCACACGCCATCGGACCGCGGGTCCGGTTCACCAGCGAGCAGCTCGCTCACTTGGTCACCAGCAATTCCATCGACGCGCGAGCCCAACCGACCTGGCCGCTGCTCTCGCTGGCGTCGAAGGCTGGAGCCCGATCGGTGAACGACGGAATTGGCGACATTGAACTTCCCGACGGCACGCGGGCATGGCTGGATGGCGGGCCACCGCGCTTCGCTGCGCCGATCGACGGGGTACCGGTGCTGCACCGCGTCGCGGTCGAGCACAGGTCGCTGCGCGTGCCGTTGGGCAACTCGACCACGGCGGACTTGGCTCCCGATCAGCTCGCAGCGGTCACCCACGACGGTGGCGCAGCACGCATCATTGCCCCAGCTGGCTCAGGCAAAACGAGGGTGCTCACCGAGCGAGCCCGGCACCTCGTTCAGCAGTGGCGCATCCCCGCTTCGGCCATCACGCTGATCGCGTTCAACAAGCGCGCACAGGAAGAGATCGCTGCCCGTACATCGGATGTGCCCGGGTTACAGATCCGCACCCTGAACGCGATCGCGCTGGCAGTCATCAACGGCAGCGCGCCGTTCGCTCGCCAGCCGCAACGGTTCAACACCATCGACGAGCCCGAAGTGCGCCGGATCATCGGCCGCCTCGTCAAGTTCCCACGGGTGCGCAACGCCGACCCCGTCGCCACCTGGTTGGAGGCGCTCTCCCTTGCACGCCTCGGGCTCCTCGATCCTGCAAGGGTCGAGAGCCGCTACGAGGGAGAGGTCGACGGTTTCGCCGACGCGTTCGCCGGCTATCGAGAGCACTTGGCAAGGGCCGGTGCCGTCGATTACGACGAGCAGATTTTCAAAGCCATCGAGCTGCTCCTGCGCGACCCCGCGGCCCGCGCCACAGCGCAGCGGTCGTGTCGGCTGCTGCTGGTCGACGAGTTCCAAGACCTCACCCCTGCGCACGTTCTGCTGGTGCGCCTCTTGGCCGGGCCCGACGCAGCCGTGTTCGGCGTCGGCGACGACGACCAGACCATCTACGGCTACAACGGCGCCGACCCTGCCTGGTTGATCGAGTTCGGCGACATGTTCCCTGGTGCCGGCGAGCACCCGCTAGAAGTCAACTACCGCTGCCCTTCAGGCATCGTTCGCGCCGCCGACACCCTGCTGCGCCACAACCGGCGACGAGTCGCAAAGGTGATCCGCGCCGACGACACAATTCGCGACGGCTTCATGGTCGCGCCAGCCACGGGCGACCCCGTCGACGTCACGCTGCAGGCCGTCACCACCGCCCTCGCCGCCGGTTCCTCGGCGGCAGATATCGCCGTGCTCACCCGAGTCAACTCGCTGCTGGCACCGGTCCAGGTTGCTCTCCGCAACGCCGGCGTCCCCACCAATGGCGGCGTCGGGCTGGAGTTCCTCGAGCGAACCGCCGTGCGCGCTGCGTTGGCGTGGCTGCGTATCGCCACCGCCAAGGGCGACTTCTCCCCCGCCGACGTCGCTGAGGCGCTGCGCCGCCCGTCGCGGCCGCTACACCCTCGCATCGCTACGTGGGTTGGCGAGCAGTCGTCGCTGGTTGGCCTGCGCCGGCTAGTAGGTCGCATCAGTACCGAACGTGACGCCGACACCGTCGAGAAATTCGCCTCCGATATCGAGCGGCTGCAGCGGCTCGTCACCAGCCGCGGCACCACCGCGCAGGCGATGGCTGCGCTGCGCGACACGATGGGCCTGGCCAACAGCATTGCCAAGCTCGACGCGAATCGTCACGGCATGAACAGGGCTGCGCAGAACGACGACCTCACCGCCATCGCGCAGCTGGCTGCGCTACAGCCCGACCCCGCGAAATTTGAGAGCTGGCTGCGCGCAGCGCTTGCCAACAAGTGGCAGGCCGACGGGGTAACCCTGGCAACCGTCCACCGCGTGAAGGGCCAAGAGTGGCCGTTCGTCATTGTTCATCAGGCCGATTCCGACCAATTTCCACACCGCCTCGCGGAGGACGAGGAAGAGGAACGACGCCTGTTTCACGTCGCCATCACCCGCGCCTCGCGCGACGTGTTGGTGGTGCCGTCGGATCGGCCGTCGCCGTTCATCGTCGATTGCAGCACCGAACCACGAGCGGTCGTCACCAGCGGCCGACCAGTTTCGGCGAGCGGCCCCAGAACCGCGCCGGCCAGTGCCGCCAAGAAGCCGGGCGACGACCTCTCTCCCGATCAGGCTCAACTGTTCGAAGACCTTCGCGCGGTCCGACGACACCTGGCTGCCGGCAAGCCCGCCTATACGGTCCTGCCGGACACAGCGCTCCACGCGATCGCTGCGTTGCAGCCGACGTCGCTCGACGAGCTGGCATCCATCAAGGGCATCGGCCCGTCAAAGTTGCAGCAGTACGGCGCCGCTTTTCTGGCGGTCGTTGCTGCCGGCGAACCCACATACGACTGACTCAGGCACCCAGACCGGTGAGCCACGCCTGCACGTTGGCGCCCAACGCGTTCACGTCGTAGCCACCCTCCTGCAGTACCACCGTCGGCAAGCCCAACTGGCGAACGATTTCGCCGCTGCGACGCATACCGTCGGTGGTCACAGCCAGGTCGCTGATCGGGTCGGTGATGTACGTGTCCAGACCCAGCGAGACGATCAGCACCGATGGCCCGAATCGGGCAACCTCCTCGCACGCGGTCGCCAAAGCCGACGCGTACAAGTCATCGTCGGCACGCAGCGGCATCGGGTAGTTGATATTACAGCCGAGGCCGCGGCCGCTGCCGGTCTCGTCGGCGTACCCGACGGAGTACGGATACGCCCGCGCCGGGTCGCCGTGCAGCGAGACGTACTGCACATCGTCGCGGTCGTAGAAGATCTGCTGCGTGCCATTGCCGTGGTGATAGTCGACGTCGAGGATGGTCACCTTCGCACCAGTCGTCGACGCGACGTGATGCGCCGCGACTGCGGCGTTGTTGAAGAAGCAGTAACCGCCGTACATGTCGGCCGTGGCGTGGTGGCCTGGTGGGCGACACAGGCCGTACGCACTGGTCTCGCCATCGAGCACCAACTGGGTCGTGGTCAACGCGGTGTCGACTGCCCCGCGAGCAGCCTCATACGACGTCTCGGTGAGCGGTGTGGTGGTCTCGAAACACCAGTAACCGACGCGACCGTTGATGGCCTGCGGCTCGCCGCGCTCGCCCATCTTGTCGCGCAGTGCTGGGCGGTAGAAGACATCCGGCACGACCTCGCGCACGTCGGGGTGCTGCGCCGCGTAGAGCGCCCAGCCCTCGGAGAGAAACCGCACGAGACCCGGGTTGTGGACGGCCTCGATCGGCGCCACACCCCACTCCGTCGGCGACAAGAACTCAAAGCGCGAGTCAGCCTGCAACGTCTCGCGAATGGCCTCTGCGCGCCCGATGTGCTCGAAGGGGCTGTGTGCGGTCGACGTCTCGAATTCCACCTGCGGGTCATGGAGCAGATGAGCGGGATTGTAGACGACTTTCATGCCAGCTCCAATGCCTCGTCGAGGTACAGCTCGCGGCACTTCGCCCGCTGCAGCTTGCCGGATGATGTCTTCGGCAGCGTTCCCGGCTTCACCAGCATCACGTCGCGTGGCGGCAGGCCGCAGACGTCGAGCGTGCGTTGGTGCACCGCATGGCGGACGACGTCGAGACCGTCGGCATCGGCGGCACGCACCTCGCACACCACCACCACGCTCTCCTTGCCCTTGTAGCCCTCAACGCCGAACGCAATGACGTTGCCAGCACGCACGCCATCGATGACCGCAATGGCCCGCTCGATGTCTTCAGGGAAGACGTTGCGACCGCCGACGATGATGACGTCCTTGATGCGACCGCACAGCACCAGCTCGCCGTCGACCAGGTACGCCAGGTCGCCCGTGCACAGCCAGCCATCACGGAACAGCGCAGCTGTCGCATCGGGCCGCTTGTAGTACCCGGACGTGACGGACGTTCCTCGCAGCAGCAGCTCGCCGACGTGGCGTTCGGGCACTTCCTCGTAGCTGTCGGGGTTGACCACCTTCATCTCCAGACCGGGGACGGCCTTGCCCAGCAGCGGCAGCCGGCGCACATCCAGTTCCTCCTGCGCGTCGGCGAGGTGAAGCGGCTTGGCCACGCGCTCTCGTTCCAGGAACTCGCGATCGACCGAATCGGTGACCATGCCGCGATGGCGTGGCGGGAATGCGCCACCGATTGCGACCTCCGCCATGCCAAACGCAGGGAACACGCTGCCGGCCTTGAAACCGAACGGCGCGGCGGCGCGGACGAAGGCCTCCACGGCATTGGGGTCGACGGGTTCCGCGCCGCTGAGGGCGAGCGTCAGCTGCGAGAGATCGAGGCCCTCCATACGACCCAAGGCGCGGGTGGCCAGCACCCACGCGAAGTTGGGGCCGGCGGTGGCGGTGCCGCCCCAGTCGCTGATCCACTGCATCCAGTTGCCCGGCTTCGCCAGAAAGTCCTGCGGGGCGGCCTGCACCAGGTCGACGCCCACCGTCATCGGCAGCGACAGGAAGCCGACCAAACCCATGTCGTGATACAGCGGCAGCCAGCTGACCATCACTTCGCCAACAGCCAACTCTGCGGCCTCGCAGGAGGCGTCGAGGTTGGCGCGCAACACCCGGTCGGGAATCATCACGCCTTTGGGCTCGCTGGTCGAGCCGCTGGTGTACTGCAGGATCACGAGACGCTCAGGGTCGTGGCCGGGCAGCTCGAGCGCATCGCTCTTCGGTACGCCCGCGAAGCCGGGCAGCACGGCAGCCATCGGCTCGATCGGCGGGTCGTCGGGGCCGGCCTCGTAGAACGCGGCCAGCATGTCGTCGATAAGAATCAACTTGGCGTCGCCGTGGCGGATGCGAGCGCGTGTGGTCTCCACGAAAACGTCGAGTGAGCCCATCCGCATCGGAAGTGGTAGCACCATGCTGGCAATGCCAGCCAGCCAGCACCCCTGGATGATGGTCATCAACGACCGCGAGGTCGGGCCCAGAATGGCGACGTGATCGCCAGGAACCAGGCCACGTGCCTGTAGCGCGGCGCCAACGACTCGTGCCTCGTCGTGCAGCTGCGCCCACGACACAAATGCATCGCCGTCGGTCGGCATCACGCTGTTGCCCACGAAACGCACGCCCGTCTTGTGGTCGGTAGCGGCGATCAGGCGATTGACGATGGAGTCGGTGTCGGGCGAACTTGGCGGCATGAACCGCAACGGTAGTACGGGAAGAACGGGCCGACTTGATCGGTGCCTCGTAGAATCGCAGCGCCATGAACGCCACCAACACCTCGAACTCGTCCGACGACGCTGCGCGCGCCGACGGCGCCGCAACCGACACACATCCGTTTCGGTACACCGGCGAGCTTGCGCAGGGTATCGAGGCACGTTGGCAGGGCCGCTGGGCTGCCGAGGGCACGTTCAACACGCCGAACCCAGTCGGTCCGCTGGCCGACCCGGCTCGCTTCTTCGATGCCGAGGGCACCCCCCGGCCACGCAAGTTCATTCTCGACATGTTCCCGTACCCCAGTGGTACCGGCCTGCACATGGGCCATCCGCTGGGCTACACCGCCACCGACATGTACGCCCGCTATCAGCGAATGACGGGCCACAACGTGCTGTACACGATGGGCTTCGACGCGTTCGGCCTACCTGCCGAGCAGTTTGCAGTTCAGACGGGTCAGCACCCGGCAATCACCACGGATCAGAACATCGCCAACATGCGCACGCAGATGAGCCGGTTGGGTCTCAGCTACGACCAGCGCCGCAGCGTCAGCACCACCGACCCCGGCTACTACCGGTGGACGCAGTGGATCTTCCTGCAGGTGTTCAACTCGTGGTTCGACCCTGAGGTGAAAAAGGCACGTCCCATCGACGCGCTGGTTGCCGAGTTCGAAGACGGCACCCGTCAACCCTCCGACGCCGATGGCGTGGCTCGCACATGGGCCACGATGTCCGTTGCAGAGCGGGGCCTCGAGCTGGACAGTTGGCGTCTCGCGTACGTCAGCCACGCTCCCGTCAACTGGTGCCCCGGCTTGGGAACGGTTGTCGCCAACGAGGAAGTCACGTCCGACGGGCGTAGCGACCGCGGCAACTTCCCGGTGTTCAAGCGCAACATGCGCCAGTGGATGATGCGCATCACCACCTTCGCCGACCGGCTGATCGACGACCTCGATCTGTTGGACTGGACCGAGGCGATCAAGTCGATGCAGCGCAACTGGATCGGCCGCAGCGAAGGCGCCGTCGTTCACTTCGAGTCGCACGCGGGCACCATCTCTGTGTTCACCACCCGCCCCGACACGCTGTTCGGCGCCACCTTCATGGTGCTCGCGCCAGAGCACGGTTTGGTCGAGGCGCTGACCACGCCCGAACAGGCCGAGGCCATCGCCGCCTACCGCGTCCAGGCCGCAGCGAAGGATGACTTCGATCGGCAGAACGAGGGTCGCGAGAAGACCGGCGTGTTCACCGGCTCGTACGCCGCCAACCCGCTCAATGGCGAGCAGATCCCGGTGTGGATTGCGGACTACGTGCTGATGGGTTATGGCACCGGCGCCATCATGGCGGTGCCCGCGGGCGACCAGCGCGACTTCGAGTTCGCCCGCAAGTTCGGGTTGGACATCGTCGCCATTCAGCAGCCCGCCGACCGAACGCTCGACACGAGCACCTGGGACGAAGCCTTCATCGGCGACGCGCCCTATGCCAACAGCATCAACGAGTCGCTGGACCTCAACGGCATCACCACCGTCGCTGAAGGCAAGCGCCTGACCAACGAGTGGTTGGAAGCCCACGGCCACGGCGAAGCCACCATCACGTACAAGCTGCGCGATTGGCTGTTCAGCCGTCAGCGCTACTGGGGCGAGCCGTTCCCCATCGTCTACGACGTGGACGGCAACCCCCACGGACTGCCCGACGACATGTTGCCGGTCGCGCTGCCCGAGACCGATCAGTTCTCGCCGCGCACGTTCGACCCCGACGACTCGATGAGTAACCCGGAAAGCCCGCTGGACCGCCTGACCGACTGGGTCAATGTCGAGCTG
>JANOYI010000355.1:0-20635 GCA_031428795.1 Ilumatobacteraceae bacterium
CTCCGGATACCACCTGCCGATCGATCGGGTTCAGCTCGGTCAGATGGCCAGCGTGGAGATCGAGGTGGCGGGTTCGTTCCGGCACAGCATTGGCCAGTTCGAGGAATCGCTCGGCGTTGGGAAGGCCGTCGAGTCGACGATCACCCTGCTCGAGGAACGCGTGGTAGGCCACCGCGACACCGGGCCCGGCAGTGTCGACCACGCGCTGGCTGTACACGGTCTCGTTGTCGTCCATGATGGTGCCGAAGCTCAACAGGATGACGTCGTCAATGCCGTCGTAGTCGGCATCGGGGCGGGGTCGCGAGGTGAAGATTCCGCATCCGGACGCGGCTGCCGCGCGCACTCCTCGGGGGCCGTTCACGCCCATCACCCACGGCACCTCGATCGGCCGCGCGACAGCTTGGTCGGGCCAGTGCAACATTCGGGTGAGCTCACCGTCGACTTCCACGTCCTGTCCTCGCAACAGAGCCTTGACCTGTTCGACCATCGCCGGAAAGTCATCCCAACTCAGCGGCTTCTGACCCATCGCTCGGCGACCGGTGAACCCGGTGCCCGCCCCGACGATCACGCGGCCCTGTCCAACCAGACCGACCAACGTGGCAATCGCCGAGGCGGTCACCATGGGGTGGCGCAGGCTCGGAATCAGCACGCCCGGGCCGAGCCGGATGTGCTCGGTTCGTACCGCAGCCATCGCCAGCGTCATCCAGCAGTCGAGCTGTAGTGCCGGCGTGTCGTAGACCCACGCCGTCTCATATCCCAGTTCCTCGGCGAGGACGATGTGGTCCGGCGTCTGGGGGACCGGGGGAAAGGCGCAGCTGATCTTCACGCTCCACATCAAACCAGATCAAGGCTTGGTTGACCGTGGACCCGACGCTACGCGACTGTTCAGACATCCACGACCGAAGCCTGAGCTCCACGGCTAACACGGCGATGATGTCCCCGAGCCACACACTTCGGCCGGATCAACGAAAGCGCGCGCCGTGAACCGCCCCGGCTTCCGTGACTGCCCCCACACAGAACGTGTGCCACAGATCGACTCTGGTCAAGTGCCGTTGAACCCACCCATAACGGCGCATCGGGCGGGGTGCGTTGTCAGGTCAGGGGCGGGGTGTACCGTCTCTGCCACTGCGGAACGCCGACAACGTCTTCGCGGTCCGCCAGCACGACATCGTCCTCATGGTGAAGTCCGAGGCCGGCCTTGAGCTGTAGAGCATCCCGATCTCTGACCACAACGAGTCCTTGGCCGCAGTTCCGAACGGTCGGCCATCGCCTGAAGTCGGACGGGGCGATCCAACATTTCATCCAAGAAATTCGCCGACAGAGGGTGTCACAGGGCAACACTGCACGGACTGGCCGGAGGACAAACCGCTGGTAGATAGCATCATCTGGCACCACCCGGACGGCCCGACGCCGACTCATAATCCCTCGGTCGTGGGTTCGATACCCACCCGCCCCACATGTCTGGAAGAATGCTGGCATGACGCCGCTTGGGATTCATCATGTGTCGATCAACGTCAACGACACGGCTGCGGCGGTCGACTTTTACACGTCCGTGTTGGGGCTGACGGTGCGCACCGATCGCCCGGACTTCTCATTTGCTGGTGCGTGGCTGGACCTTGCGGGCCAGCAAGTGCACCTGCTGGAGATCGACATGCCCGACGATCGAGGGCAGCACTTCGCTATTGGCGTGGCCGACCTTGATGCAGTCGTGTCGGAGATCCGCGGCCGCGGCATCACGGTCAGCGATCCGAAGCCTGTCGGTAGCGGGCGTCAGTCGTTCCTGCACGACCCGTCGGGCAACCTGGTCGAACTCAACCAGTCCAGCGCCTTCTAGGGAGCTTACCTGCCGCTCAGTTTCACCGCCGCGGGGCACCGAGCTCAGTGTTGCCAAGGAGTTACTCGACGCAGGCACAATCAGCGCCGCCGAGTTTGAACAGCTCAAGGCTCTCAGTCCTGTCCTGGACAATGGCTGCCCAACCTCGCCAACCTCGCCATCCGCCCGTCCGGATGGCGAGGTGAGCCGAGCAGCTATCAGACTTCGTAGAAGAGCACGGCGTGGGCAACCTCACCGCTGCCATCTGAGATTCGCAGCGTCGCCCAGTACTTGCCAGCCAGTTGACCCTTGGCACTGGTACCGGTAACGGTGATGGTGACAGTTTCGCCAGCGGGGATCGCCGTGGTCGCGAACTTGCTGGCATCACCGTCGATTGCTGCGGTGAGTAGGTTGCCGGTCGTATTCGTGACCGTGATGGTTGCCGATCGGGTCTGGCCCGCTCCGGAGGGGATCCTGCCGAAACTGACGCTGACCGGATCGAGCAGCACGGCGGCGTTGACCGCCGAGAGCAAGTTCTCGCGACCGGCGCCCACGATGTTCGGGTCCGTGACCACGGTGGTGCCGTCCCTGTAACTCTTGAGCACTCCCTCATCGGCGGTGTTGACGATCGCCGAGCGTACCTGGGCTGCTGTCCAGTCGGGGTGCTGCTGAATGACAACGGCGGCGGACCCGGCCAAATGCGGCGAGGCCATCGAGGTGCCAGAGAAGAAGGCAAAGCACTCCACACCTGGGTCGCAGTAGCTGTTGGGGACCGAGCTGAGAACGTTCACGCCAGGTGCAACGACATCAGGTTTCACCCGTCGATCAACATCGGTGGGGCCCTGGCTGGAGAAGCCGGCCATAATGTCGACGCTGCGGGTCAGTTGGTAGGCCAGCGTGCTGCTGATGGTCCCCACTGCTGTGGCAATGCTGGCGATCAAGGGGGTTCGGGCACTCAACGAGACCATGTATGCGGGGATCGTCGGCTGGTTCGCCGTGCCGTCGTTGCCCATCGCGGTCGGGTCGCCGGCGACGTTGTTGACAACAATGGCGGCGACTGCACCCGCGTTCTGCGCCGCAAGGATTTTCGCCGAGAACGAGCAGGCACCGCGGCTAATGACTGCGATCTTGCCAGTGAGGCTTCCCGCCGTGAGCGGGGCGCAAGCCGTATTGAGCGTGCCAGTGCCGGCCGTTCCGCCGAGGACGACGGCGAGAGTGGCTGTCAATGGAGCGGGGACGACAGCAAAGTCGCCGCTGGCGATCGCGTACGTCGCACCGGGAACGACGGTGAGCGCCGCGCCGACGAAGTGGGGGACCGTGCTGGCGCCAGCGGTCAGCGCACGGGCCGCCATGCCGGGCGAACCAACGGTGTCGTAACCGGGGCCTGAGTTGCCCGCCGATACGGCGACGACGATGCCGGCACGGTCGATGTTGTCGACGGCCATCGTGAGCAAGTCCTGGATGCCATGCGAGCCGCCGCCAAGGCTCATGTTGATGACGTCCATTCCATCGACCACGGCTGCGTCGAGGGCATTGAGGATGTCCTCGCTGCGAGCACTCGCAACATCGCCGGGGAACACGTTGTAGTTACCCAGCAGCGCCTTCGGCGCGACGCCGGAGATGCCGTACGGGATGGTCACACCGTCGACGGTGGCCGGGGTCTGGAAGTTGCAGGCGATGGTGCCAGCCACATGTGTGCCGTGATCGCCGATTGCCTCGGCGGTGAGCTGCGACGACTTGGCCCTGTTGTAGAACACCCTGGCCACGATCACCTTGTTGTTGGTGAGAGCTGCATCGCCGAGTTCAGGCACGTCGGGGTAGCCAGCATCGCTGAAGCACGAGTGCGTCTGGTCGATTCCAGCGTCGACGACGCCGACCCGAATGCCTGCGCCCGCATTCGCAGAGCCGCCACTCGATACCCATGCCTCTTCAGCGGAAATGATGGACAGGTCGGGGTCTTCGCCGACTGTCGGCGAGTACAGGCCCTGGTATTCAACCCGGACGGCCAGTGGCGACTGACGCAGGACGTCGAGGCTGGTGCCGTTGAGTTCCAGACTGATGGCGTTGAGCGAGATATCGAACTCGCCGGTGACCTTCGCCTTCGGCGCGTTGACTCGCAGCCAGCGCTTGAACTCGTTGCGCTGCGCTGAGAGCTGCGCACGGTACGAGCGAACGTTTTGGCCGGCCCAATCGATTTTCCTGCCCTGCGCCGGCTTCGTCTTGGCCGAGGTCGTGATCGGGTCGCCGGCCAACTGCACCAGGGCGCGCGACCTGTCGACGCCACTGACGTTCGCCGAGTCGCCGCCGGTGGGTGTTGCCGATACGGGAGCTGCGATTCCAGCCGCCCCAGCGCTGAGCAGCACGACGGAAGCGGCTGCAGTAAACCAACGGGTCTTCATGGTGTGAGTCCTAGTCGTCGAGGCGCCGGACCGACTGGAATCCAACGTGCTGGATCTCGCCGAACTGGCACAAACGTTCCAATGGGTTTGGAAGGGATGTCTATCACGTTGTGAAACGCGGCTGTCAAGGGGCCCGGCTCAGCGGGCGGCGACTTCAGTCGTCCTGATGTTCGATGGCGTCGAGGAAGGCCTCAACGTCCTCGTCTTCGCCGCCGACGAGCCAGATGACCAGCTCCTCGTCGTTACCTTCTTCGTCTTCGTCGCGCCACGGCAGCATGCCTTCGACGCTGTACCGATCGACGGTGATGTCCTCGTCGCTGTCGTCGCCCACGGGGGCAACTACGGCCAGTTCGACCTCCGCGTCCGGCGGCTGGTCCTTCAGCATGTCGATCAGTTCACTCACTCGCATTGGGGTGCCTTTCGGGCTAGTCGTTCGCTGGACTGGTCGTAGGTAGGGCTAGCTCATCGTGACGTGGGCTAGTCGTCGCCGAGCCAGTGGCTAGCACAGTCGAGGAGGAACAAGCTGACATCGCGGCATTTGTCCAGAGTGTCGCAGAAAACCTTGTCGTCGGCGAGGTACACCTCGGCAAGATCCACGGGGATGCGCGCCAGGATGGACAGGCTGCGCTCGGGTGCGTCGGTCACACTGGCGAACGAGTCAATGGCAGACACTTCGAGCGGCAACGAGATACCGCCAACGCCGGCCAGTTCGGTGGCCAGCACCAGCAGATCGGGTGGATGCGGCAGCGGCGGCAGCGTCCACGTGAAGATCAGCGGAAACATGAAGCCGGACGGCGGGTCACCATCGGGATCGTCGAGCTTGACCACCTCGTCCTCGAAGCCGAGCAGTGCTCGTGGGTCGACTTCCAGCGAAAGGTGCAGGTCAATGGGGCCGCTGCACGCTTCCTCAGGGTGCAGATCCACCTCCCACAACTGGCGCAACGAGTACGTCTCCACAAAGTGGCGCTCGTCGTGCACGTGAAAACCATGGTCGACCGCGTGGCCCTTCAGGTCGGCCACGAAACCGGCAACATCGATGACGGCCACGAGGATCCTTCCAGGGAACAGCAGTGAGGGGTGGTGCGGTGAGGCTGCCAGCGACACTACCGTGCGGAGCCGATGAACCCTGATCGTTTGAGCCTGCTACACGAGGTGGCCGATGCGGTGGCCGCCGCTTTTGCCGACGTCCTCGATTTTGGTCCCTCGGGCGACCGCGAGGGCCAGTACACCCTGGACGTTGTGGCGAATGACGCAGCGTTGAAGGTGCTGCGCCGGGCGGGTCTGGGGGTGCTGTCCGAGGAGAGCGACTTCGAGGCGGGCACCACTGGCGAGGTGGTCGTGATCGACCCCATCGATGGCAGCACTAACGCAAGTCGTGGCGTGCGCTACTTCGCGACCGCACTGTGTGTCGTTGATGCCGACGGCGCGTCCGCGGCGCTGGTGGCCAACCAGGCTACGGGTGAGCGCTATTGGGCGACCCGTGGTGGGGGAGCGTGGTGCGACGGCGTTCGCATCGGGCCCACCTCATGCGTCGACGTCAATGACGCCATCATCGGGATGAACGGATTGCCCCCGTACCCGCTGGGCTATCGCCAAAGCCGGGTGCTGGGTGCCGTTGCGCTCGACCTGTGCCACGTGGCCGCGGGCGTGTTCGACGGCTACGTCGACTGCGTCACCGAGGCCCACGGCGTGTGGGACTACCTTGCGTCAGTGCTGATTTGTCGCGAGGCTGGCGCCCACGTTGTCGACCTGCACGGTCGAGATCTGGTCGTGCTCGATCACACAGCCCGCCGCACGCCAATCGCTGCGGCCACGCCCGACCTGCTGGCTGCGTTGCTCGCGGCTCGCTCCGGCATGCCGCCGGGATCGGGTCGATGAGCGCGCTACCGCCTCGTTCGATGCCCGGCGGCTCAGCCGACGAGATCACGCAGCTGCGCATGTGGCTGGATTTCACCCGCGCAACGTTTGCCCGCAAGCTGCAGGGCTTGTCGTCCGCGCAGCTGGCGACGCGATCTGCGGAACCGTCGGTGATGTCGTTGTTGGGTTTGCTGCAGCACCACGCGGAGGGCGAGCGGTGGATGTTCAGTTGCCTGTTCCTGGGCGAGCCCGATGTTCCGTACTTCGGGCCGGTCGACTTCGGCGACATCACCGGGGCAGATGATTCGTTGGTCGCCCGGTCGTGGGATGCCTGGCACGAAGCCTGTGCCCGCAGCCGCGAAATCGAGGCCTCCGTTACTCTCGACACGCTGAGTGCCGAGCCAGGCCCGTGGGCCAACGAGCCGGTGTCAATGCGGTGGCTGCTGATGCATGTGATCGATGAGTACGCCCGCCATAACGGGCACGCCGATCTGCTTCGCGAGCGCATTGACGGAAACACCGGATGGTGACCTGAACACTGCCGGTACGCTGGCGTCTCCGTTTCACGGGCGCATAGCTCAGTTGGTAGAGCGCTTCCCTTACAAGGAAGTGGTCGGGGGTTCGAGTCCCTCTGCGCCCACTGGTCGTTGTCGACTTCACAACAATCCGCCATGTCTGCCCTGGTCAGGGTGGTGTTTGAAAGATGACACGAAGGTTGTCGAGATGATCCCGTGCCGAACGTCACAATCCCGGCGTTTGGGGACGCGCTCAGATCAGAAGATATGTGCGCGTCGGAGGCTTGCATTCTGCGCCCCCTACCGGGCAATAGGCGACTCCTGCGCTTTCGAGGGTTTCAATCACACCATGGGTCGTCGAAACCCTCGAAAGGATGCAGATCTGTAGATATTCCGGTGATCGGGGAGGCTGTTTGGGCCTCTTGCTCGTCGAGCAGGATCTGTCGTTGATCGGGGATCGCTGCGATGTCCCCACACCAACACGGACCTGACGCAAAAGACCGGCCGATTCAACAGAGAATCATTGGACTCGCGTACGTACTCGCTGCCAACACCACACGATCCGCCTCGATCAGCATCCCGTCAGCGAGGCGAACACCGCTGGCGCGGGTGCCCACCAACTCGACGTGGGCAACCTCGGTGTCAGGTCGAATGGTGAGGTTGGGCCGTGACCGCGCCACCGCGAGGTACGTGATTGCGGTGCTCATCCGAAGGCCGTCGATCGCGTTGCGTGGCGATGGCCCGGCTCCAACCGCATCGGGTCGGTTGTGGTCGTCGGTGCTGGGGTGTCCGAGTGATACCAAACCGGCGAGAAACGCGGATTGGGCCTCGTTGATCTCTTGCGCAGGATGGCGCCGAATCCGGATCGGCCCGTCGGTGCCATGCCATTGGTCGTGGACGTCCTCATCGCGTTCCAGACGACGGAACTCGTCAAGCACGTCGGCGAATGCCCAGCCGGGGTTGCCCCGTTCGGCCCACTGGTCGTACGCGCGCGGTGCGCCGCGCAGAGCGAAACAGGCATTGGTGGCCGAACATCCGCCCCATGATCCGGCCGCGCGGAAGGTGCATGCCGCGGTCGAGCTCTGGGTCCGCGAAGTGGCCCCAATCGTGGTCGACGGTCGGCTGGGACGAGTCGCGTACATCGTGCGGCAATGTCACCGGATCGGGGTAATCGGGCCCGGCCTCGATCAACAACACCCGTCGAGCGGCATCCTCGGTCAAGCGGGAGGCGAGCGCGCATCCGGCGGCACCGCCGCCGACGACGACCACGTCGTAGCTCACTTCCTGATAATAGTCGACAGTGGTGGGACGACCGATCGAACCCGTCGAGCCCCTTCTCGGGATGTCAGCGTTGGCCGTTGTCGCGTTGAGTTTCAACTGGCGAGCGGGTCACCTGCAGCCGCGACGAGGTCGGATCGTGACACTGATCCGCATCGCACGGTGATAACCGTCAAACACCCATGAGAGGGGTGCACCGCCGCATCCATGCCAGCTCGCGACACTCCTCGCCCTTCGACAGTCAGCCGCCCCCGACGATCGCGTCCCGCTGTGGCCGGCGGGGGATGTGGTCAGTTCGCTAATTGTCGCAAAGCCACCGGCGCGTGTGCCCGACGTCCTATATCGCTACGCAACGTAAAGAAGTACATTCGCGGTGGTCCCCCAACGTCCAAAATTTGAGGAGTCTCATGAGATACATCCCGAAGTTCCTGGTCGCCGCCGTGATCGTCGGAGCGTTTGCCGCCCCCGGGAGCGCTTTGGCCGACAGCGCCTACCACACCGAACGCCTGGCGTTTGAGCCCGTCACCGTCTCGGAAACCGGATCGGGAATGGTGGTGAACATCCATCCGAATGGACCGGTGATCGGCGCTCTCGAGCGATATCAGCTCAAGAACGCTCAGCCGAACACGGAGTACGACGTGTGGTTGGTGGTGGCGGGAGTGGACTTCCTGCAAACCGCGACAATCCTCACCGATCGTCACGGCAATGGCCACGCACAGGCGGGCTTCTCGGCCGCTGATCTCGCACCGTTCAGCGGAGCAGTAGTACCCGTCCAGTGGGTTCTGCGCACCGACGACACCTATGATGCGTATACCACAGACGTCACGATTGTGACACTGGACTAGACCTGCACCCAGCGGTCGACGGTTCCGTTTCGTCGCAGCGACGGTTCCCCGCCCCGACACCAGTCGCACACACCGAGCCGCCGGGTGCATCTGCATGTGTCGGCGGTGGCTATGTGCCGGCGATGAAGGCGACGACGACGTAGGTGGCGTGCCGGCCGAAGTTCTCGCGGCGGCGGTCGTTGGTGGTGGTGGTGCGCGGGTCGGCATGTCGCGCGGCGAGTTGCACGTCACGTAACGGGACGCCACGATCTGACACGGGGCGGATGTCGTCGACCTCGGTAGCCAGCGTGCGACACTTCGCCCGCTTGATCTGGAAGGTGTGGCCGTCGCGCTCGAGCACCGCGGCGCGCACCGTCCTCCACCTCGGATCGCGGTAGGTGGGAGGTTGAGGCGGTGGGAGCTGGCGGAGCTGCTTGGTTGTGACAGTCGAGACCGGATGCGGTCGGCGAACGATGGCGGGGCTTCGTCGCCCTCGTGTCGGGTCCGGGCGGCATGACATCGAGGTAGCTCATGCCGCACCTCGACTCGACGGGCCGGACGCGTCGTCCATTTCGCCTTCCTTTTGCTGAGACCGACCTTGATCGCCACGCGCTCGAGCTCGGTTGCGGCGTCGTCAGCGTCGGTGCGTGACGCCTTCCCGGCGACCACGTCCTCGGCGATCCGGCAGCCTGCCCAGTGCAGTCGGTCGTTGCGTTCACCTTCGACCGCTGATGCAACCTGCCCGATCAGTCCGGCCGCGCTCCACTTGCCCGACCCCGAACTGGGTTGGTCGAGCCAGGGGCGCGGTTGGGGTTCGTCTCCCCAATTGGATACGAACCCTGCGGGCCGGGGTGTCGGGCCCTGGCAACGGCGAGCACGAGTTGAGGCGGAGCGTCGCAAAGCATGTCGTCGGGTGACACGATCCACGAGTAGGTGCCTCCGCTCTTGTGGCGTGACGACGGGACGATCACGTACCCATCGGCGCCGAGCCAGTCGCACGTCTTCGCCTTGTTGAACTTGATGTGACGACCGAGTCCTGTCGGTCGGAAGTAGCGGTGGACAGACGCACACAAAAGGAGTATCAATTGACCCCAGCGGGTCAGCAAGGGGCTGCCTGCCGAATCCCCACTCCTAGGAGGAACCAGGATGATGCGTCATCCAATCCGCGGTTTGATTGTGACGGGCGCCCTCGTCGTCTTATTTGCGGGCACAGCGGTCGCTACACCTGGTAGGAATGCGAGCGGGACATTCCTGTCGCGCGCGACGCTCACGGAGCGAGTCCATTTCAACACGGGCGATGTCAAGTTCCAGACCAAGGAGCCCGTCGACTTCGTTACCCAGACGATCAGCTTCGGCGCGGGCTCCAGCTCCGGCTGGCATTCGCACCCTGGTGTCGTGCTGGTCAGCGTCACCTCCGGTGAGTTGACCCACTATGCCAGCGATTGTTCGTTTGAAACCGTCTCGGCAGGTGAGGCATTCGCCGAGTCCGGTGATCACCCCACATTGGTCAATAGTGTCAACGGAGCCGTGGTCCACGTCACCTATGTCGTCCCGGACGGAACGCCGAACGGGAGCCTACGGGTCGACAGGCCGAACCCTGGCTGCCCCGTCGACTAGAGGCGCCGCGTTGGACGGCCCGGACGATGAGGTCGAACCACGATGGGTCTGCGGCGGCATCTTCCGCCGTGAAATTCAGTTGATACGTAAGGACCAGAGCAGTGAGTCCGAGCGTACTTGCTGGTGGAAACGGGTCGACCCTGGGCTGGTTGGATTCCGGGCCGAAGAAGTACCACCTCGCATCCGCCGGTTCTTTCTGCACACCGAACCTGATGGATCGATCATCACCGGGGCCGCTCGGTGCGACACGGGGAATCGGCCGGTGTCCTCGCCTGAGGCCGTCCGGGCTCGAACTGTGGCAGACCGATATCTGGCCCACCGATCCATCGAGCACGGACCACAATCGCGTCGATTTCACTGGTTTGAATTCCTCGACCTCGTCACCTGACCCGGTCTCACAAACCGTCCGGGGCCGGTAGATAAGCACGGCAGCCACACCGCGCACGCCGGCAGGAAAGGAGCCCGTAGGTGGCGTAACCACCTTCCACCAAGACGGTGACCTCGCTAGTGCCTTGGTGATCAGAACATTCGTCGGATCGCCGTCCATCGGCTGACGCGAGTCTCCCCGTCGAAGAACGGACCTCCGACCAAAACGATGGTTGGCAAATTTGACACTCTCACGAAGAGATCACCGTCCATGCAGTTCCTCGCCCTACGTTCACCAAGCTACCGATGAGCTCGGGACAACCGGAGCACCGGGCCTGAGGATGTTTTACAACGATCGACAGGCTCCGCCCGCCGGTTCAGTGAGACACCCCCTCGTCATAGCGTTTGGGGTGACAATCAATTTGTTCCGTCGCCGGGCGCTTCGATGACCTGGTGCGATTACTCTACTGATCGCTGTCGGCATGGCCGTGTGCGCGTTCGGCTTCGCCTGGGTGATCGACGTTGTCGGTCCCGACCGGGGATCGGCACCGGTGTTCGGCGGTGTCCATGCTGGCTTCGGTACCCGCAACGCGTTGCTTGGGCTCGGCGATCAGTACCTCGAGGTCTTGGCTCTCGATTCGGACCAACCAGGGGCATCGTCGTCGCTCAGTGATCAGATCCGGGCATTGAGCTCACCGATCCTGTTGACGCTGGCCATCGCGAAGACCGACCTTCGAAACGCCGTCCCCATGTCCCGACTGCGACCAGACGGCGTACTTCTCGAGTGGGAGCTTGAGTTCACGTCGACACCGTTGTTCTTCATCGACTGGAAGGACTGCCCTAGGCCGTCCGGCCTTCCCGACGGCGGCATGATCACGTCGCTATTGGTCACGACGCCGAAGCCTGCGTTGCTGGCCGACGTCGCAGGCGTGACAGTGAACGAAGGTCCTTGGCGAGTTGAAGCAACAGTCAACGGCAAGGCGCTCACCTAGCTCCTTGGGTCGCCTCGGCGCCGAACCGGCATTCTGTGGCACCCTTCGACGATGAGAGACCTGAGCGTTATGTGACACTTGGCCGAGCATCCGGAAACCCTGCTGGGTGGCATGGTCGGCTCGACATACGATGGGACGGTGCTGTGGAGGCGTGGTCGTTCATTCGTGGACATCCTTTGGCGATGGATCGTGATGTGGACGGCGGCACCCGGCTCTCTCCACCACGTTGATGCACTGGCTCGAGAGCGATGGTGCTGGGTTCGGAGATGTCGACTCCAGATATGTGCCGGTCTGGGGCACTCGGTTGGGAGCGAGCCTCGAGTGCTCGTCACGATCAACAGTGCCGACCTCGTCGGGGTCGGATCGGTACTCGCGCCCTGCGGAACTCCCTCGCTAGCGTCCGGGCGTGCACGCCGAACGCGTTCGCGACAACTGCGAGCGAGGCGCCGGCTCGGTATTGCTGGGTCGCCTGTTTGATCTCCGCGTCGGTAAGTCGGCGGAGAACAGGGTTTGAAAGCCGTCCCGTTTCCTCCTGCGGCCCGGCGCGGCGGCGTGTTCCAGCCGGCGCCAGTGCTGCCTGGCCCGCTCGCGGAGGTCGCTGGCCCTCGCTTCGCCCCTGGTCAACGATGGTGTCTATGGCTGCGGGAGGGTTTGAAAGCCGTCCCATAAGGTCCACTCGTCGTTGTGAGAACTACAACGCTTGTCGAGTCAGGTGGCATTTCGAGTGTCCGGTCATTGGGCCAGCTTCGGCTGCCCTGCCCGAGGGACGGCTGAGTACTGGGAAGTCCACAGCGATACCTACGCGGCGGAATACGCGTGTGTACCGATGTGGGAGGATGGGGTGGTTTCGTACCGTGCTCCGTGACACCCGCAGCGACAGGGCGGCGGGGGACAAAAGGAGAACGATGACATGACCGTCTACATGGTCGACAGGGACCTGCCGGGAATTGCGATGGTAGACCTCGCCGCCGCGCAGGGGCGAGCGATCAGCACTGCTGCCGAGTTTCAAGCGCAGGGCAAGCCCGTCAGCTACATCCGCAGCATCTTCGTGCCCGGCGAGTCGCACTGCATGTGCCTCTTCGACGCCACGAACGCCGCGCTCGTAGCCGAGCTCAATGATGTCGCGGCGATCCCGTACACGAGGATCACCGAGGCACTCGATCTCACCCCCTGACGACACGCTCGTCCCGCCGACCGCACGCCATCATGTCAGCTCTCGAACAACGAGGGGCCCGCGAGTTCCCACGAGGAAGCGTCACTTTCCTGGTGACCGGCATCGAGGGGTCCAGGCATCGTTGGGAGGCCCACGGCGACAACATGGCACGCGCCGTCGGCGAGCACGACCGGATCGTTCGGGATGTGGTGGAACGCTCGGGCGGGCACCTGGTCCGGCAGATCGGGGATGGGGTCTTGGCCGTGTTCCGCAGCGCCGAAGTGGCCATGGCTACCGCGGTGAGCATCCAGGCTGCCCTCGTGGTGCACGACTGGTCGCCGGTTCCCCCGCTGCGGGTACGAATCGGAGTGCACACAGGATGGAGCGAGCCGATCGGCAGCGGCTACGTCGGAGCGGTGGTCAACAGGGCGCGGCATGTAGCCGACGCAGGGCATGGGGGACAGGTCCTCGTCTCGGCGTCGGCCGCAGCGACGTTGTCCCCGCCTGAGGGGTTCGCCTTCGTGTCGAGGGGAGTTCACCGTCTGAAGGATCTCGCCGAGCCGTTCGAGTTGGTGCAAGTGATCGGCCCCCACCTCGAGACGGAACTCGTCCCACTTCGGTCACTCGGCGAAGGTGTGGCGTGCTTGCCGATGCAGCGGAATCAGCTGTTCGGTCGCGAGCGTGAGCTACGAGAGGCAGCGGCGTTGCTCAAGGCTCACCGGTTGATCACGTTGTGCGGGCCGGGTGGAGTGGGCAAGACGCGGTTGGCTATCCAGATCGCCGCCGAGTCAGCCGACGGGTTCGCCAACGGCGTGCTATTCGCGGATCTGAGCTCGGCCAGAGCCGGTGACGACCTCGCAGCGGTGATGAGAGACCAGGTCTCCAGCGGTTCACCCCACGACCATTCGAGCATCAGCACGTTCGACGGCCTCGTCCGGCGCATCGACCGCACCGATGTACTACTGACGGTCGACAACTGCGAGCACGTGATCGACGCAGCGGCCTTACTGCTGGAGAGGCTGATGTTGAGCTGCCGTCACCTCAAGATTCTCGTCACCAGCCGAGCACGGCTGCATCTGTCCGGCGAGCAGGTATTTCACATCGATCCGTTGGCCCCGTACGAAGGCTCCATCGTGTTGGACGACCCTGCCGTGGAGCTGTTCATCGACTGCTCCGTCGCGATGGGGTGCCCCGCACCCACGCCTGCGCAACTCTCAACCGTGGTGCGCATCTGTGCACTCGTCGACCGACTTCCACTGGGCATCGAGTTGGCGGCGGCACGTGTCGCGTACCTGCCCCTCGACGACCTTCTCGCGCGTCTCGAGGACCACTATGTGATCCTCGTCGGGCGTGATCGCTCGACTGCCGATCGACACCGGACGATTGACGCACTCCTCAGATGGAGCCACGACACTCTGCAAGACAACGAGCGACTGCTCTTCGAACGGCTCGGGGTGTTCGCTGCCTCGGTCGATCTCGCAGCAATCGAGAACGTCTGCAGCGACGACGCCCTCGCGCACGGGAAGATCCTCGAGGCGGTGGCGGCGTTGGTGGACCGCAGCTTGTTGCGCCACAATGCCGACTCCGGTAGGTACGACGTACTGAACCTGATTCGCACGTTCGCTCGAGAGCAGTTGACTGCAACGGGTCAGTTGCAGACCCTGCTCGATCGACACACCTTGTGGTGTCTGTCGGTCGTCCGCAGCGCTACGGGCAGTGCGAGCGGAGAAGCTGCGGAGCGGCTCCGCGCCCGCTACGGGATCGAGATTGGAGCGGCCCTCGATCGGGCGATCACGGCCGGCGATGCGGAGGTCGCTTGGGAGCTTGCCGGAGGCGTCTGGCGATCTTTCGAGGGCTCGGGCCGGGCCCGTGAAGGGATCGATCTCCTACGCCGAGCGGCTGCCGTCAGCGACGCCAAGCACAGCCTCTCGTGGGCTTCGGTCAGCCAAGGGCTGGCCAGTCTGTTGCTGACCGTCGGCGAGGTGGACGAGGCCTTGTGTCTTCTGCAAGAAGCCGTTCAGTTGGGGGAGGAATTCGGCGACCCACCGGTCACGACAAGGGCACGCAGTGCGCTGTCGATGGCGTTGCTCTTCGCCGGTCGGGAGGGAGCACTCGAGGTGGCCGAGCAAGCGCTGCACGAATTCGAGCAGATGGGCGACCGACGCGGGGGCGGGTACGCGCTCTCGGCTTTGGGGTTCATCGCCGCGAAAGCGGGCGACGGGGCCACCGCCGAGCGTCACTACCTCAGCGCCCTTGCGGCGTTCCGGACGGCGCATGAACGTCGAGATGCCGCAGCAGTGCTCTCGAATCTCGGCAACCTGGCCCACGACCGTCACAACCTGCTCAGGGCCACGCGATACTTCGATGGAGCCCGGCAGCTGTATGACGAGATCGAGGACCGACGCGGCCTAGCGCTGGTCTTGAACAATCTCGCCCTCATCGCGCTCGAACGCCGCGATCTCGATCGGGCCGAGAGCCTCGCCATCGAGGCCGAGGCATTGTTCGATCGACTCGGCGACCGCCCCGGCCAGGGAGCAGCCCAGCTGAACCTCGCGAATGTTGCCGCAGAATCCGGCAGACGAGCGGAGGCACTGGCCCGCTACTCACGAGCCATCGACACCTTCCGTGCAGCCCGAGAAGTGAGAGGTGTCCTCATGGGCCTCGAGAACCTGAGCGAGATCGCCTGGTCCTGGGGGGCGCGGAGCCTCGGATGGCGATGCGCGCTCGAGAGAGCAGCGATCCAGTTGCACCTCGGGTTGCACGCCGGCCTCCAGGTGACGCTGCTCTCGCTCGCCGATCGAGCTGACGCCAGCGACCTGGACGGACTGGCCGAGCGGCTGCGGCGACTCCGCCAACCGTTCGTCACTCACGAGATCGAGGCGATCCTCGCCGAAGCCGGGCTCGCCGCGCCCGTCGACCCCGAGACCCAGGAGTCGGCGGAAGCGCTTGCGCCGCCAACCGTCGATGAGCTCACGAACCGGGAGCGGGAGATCATCTCCCAACTGAGCGAAGGGCGAACAAACGGCGAGATCGCTGCAACGCTGTACATCTCGCAACGAACCGTCGACGCCCACCTCAGTCACATCCGTACCAAGCTCGGCGTTACCGACCGTGTGAAACTCGCAGTCTCCGCACGCGAATACCTGGCGCGACGCCCGTAGATCGCTGAATCGACGACTTGCGGCACGATGCGCCTCTCAAAGGGGGCCAGGACCACCCTCGAAACGCGCAAGGGTGCCCGAATTCGAGCCGGTGGATCGCCCCGGGATCGGTGACCGCTCACTCTCAAAGCCATCCAGATCGGGGTCGGATGGTCACTCCTGCACGGCGGAGTTCGCGACGCACCGTCGCGGGGTCGACATTGAACGTCAGCGCAACTGTGGCGAGGGAGTCTCCGCTTCGGTAGCGGCAGGCGGCTTCGCAGACGTCGTGGTCGCTCATCTTGCGGCGGTTCACGCGACGCGCAATAACGCGTGTATCGAGACGTGCGGCGACGGTCCGCGGATGGATTCCGAGTTCGCGGGCGAGATCGGCCAGGGTGCGTCCTGCCCGGTGTGCGCGCACGAGGTCATTGACCTCGATGTCGTTCAGGCGTCGCAAGACCGCTCGCCGAGGAGGGTTTGAAAGCCGTCCCATAAGGTCCACTCGTCGTAGTCGAATCGACAACGTTCCGTGTCGTCTCCCTTGCTCCGGGACCCGTCGAAGACCGTGTACGTTTCGCCCATGGCCGTACCCGAAGTCGCCGTTCACGGCACCGTTGAGCCCGGATTCGAAGGCGTGCTTGCCGCGTTCGAGGAGAACTTCGCCGTGCATGGCGATGTCGGAGCCTCGGTCGCGGTCACGGTCGGCGGCCGAATGGTCGTGGACCTCTGGGGTGGGACGGCCACCTTCGACGGGCCCGATGATGACGAAGCGGGCGTGCCGGGCGTCGAGGGCGACTGGCAGCAGGACACGATCATCAACGTCATGTCGACGACCAAGACGATGGCCGCGTTGGTGTGCCTGATGCTGGCCGACCGGGGTGAGCTCGACTTGTACGAGCCGATCGCCTCCTACTGGCCCGAGTTCGCGGCCAACGGCAAGGATCGGATCGCCACCCGCCACGTCCTGTCGCACACGGCGGGTCTCGCCGGCTGGGACGAGCCGCTCGACGAGACCGACTTCTTCGATCACGACAAGCTCGTGGAGCTCCTCGCCGCCCAGGCACCGTGGTGGGAACCGGGCACGCAGTCGGGGTACCACGCCGACACCCAGGGGTACCTGCTCGGCGAGATCGTCAAACGCGTCGACGGTCGCACACTGGGCACGTTCTTCGCCGAGGAGGTGGCCGGTCCGCTCGGCGCCGACTTCCACATCGGCACACCGGCCGAGTGCGACCCTCGGATCGCCCGGCTCATCGGATCGGGCCCGATCGACGCCGGGGACGACCCGACGTCGATTCCCTATCGCACGTTCAACAACCCGCCCTACTTGCCCGAGCTCTCGTGGCGCAAGGACTGGCGTCGCGCCGAGATTCCCGGCGGAGGCGGTCACGGCAACGCCCGCTCCGTGGCGCTGTGCCACACACCGACTGCCTGCGGTGGCACCGCCAACGGTGTGACGCTGCTGTCGGAGGAGGGCGTTGCCCGCATCTTCGACATGCAGTACGAGGGATTCGACCTGAACCTGCTCTGGCCGCAGAAGTTCGGCATGGGGTTCGCTCTCTACCCGGGGCGCGGACCGTACTCCCGCGAGTGTGGCTGGGGCGGGTGGGGCGGTTCGTTGGCGATCATCAATCTGGATGCCCAGATGAGCTTCGGCTACGTGATGAACCGCATGATCGGCAGTGATGTCGACACGCGCCGGCACCGGCTCGTGTCCGCCGCCTACGACGCCCTGATGGCCTGACCAGCGAGCCGGGGCTCACGTCACTACTCGTTCGACGACTGATCGGCTTCCTCGGAGCGAACCCGTGCCACATGAGCCATGATCGTCGTCTGATGGACGCCGAACGCGTCCGCCAGGGAGCGTCGCGCTCGTTCGCCTCGCCTGTATGCAGACCCATCCGCACCCGCAGCTCTACCGGCTCGGGCCACGGCTCCGTGAGCAGTGCCACCTGTGAAGCAATCGCCGCTGCGACCGCGTCTCCCGACCGCTGGAACGCCGCGGCAACTCCGTCGCCGCCCGTAGAGAACACGAACCCGCTATGTCCGTCGATCACGGCACGCAAGACCTTGTCGTGGCGCGCCAACGCGTCGCGCATCGCATCGGGATGCTCCTCCCATAGGCGCGTCGAACCCTCCAGGTCCGTGAACAAGAAGGTGACCATCCCGGTCGGCAACTCAGACATCTGAGGGCCAAGTCAATCAGACAACCGAGACGGTCGTCACCTGCCGCCGAGGCGTACAGAACGACAGGCTTCTGAGCCTCCTCGGTGAACACCGAATCTGCGGTATTTCAGCCGGCGTCATGAGCCAGCCATGATTCTGGTCGAGAAGCTCCAAGGTGCTCGTCGCAGCTCGATCATCGTCGTCGAATGGCGGACGTCATTCCGACAGTTTGGCGGCGACGCCATCAATACGGGGGAGGAGCTTCGGAAGCCCGATGCGCTCGACCCACTGGCGCGCCTGATCGAGGCGGCGCCGTCCATTGGAGAAATCGCCGGCGGAGCCGAGACGCGCCTCCATCAGCGCTTCGTCACAACACACGTAGGGCAGGAGCAGGATGGCACCTTGGTCGGTGAGGCGGTCATGAGCGCGCTGGAACCAGACGCGTGCCTCGTCGGGCCGACCGGAGAGTGCGCACAGCACGGCGGCGTCCCAGCGTCCGTCGGATTCCAGTCTGCAGAAGTCGGGCTCGAGCACTTTCAGGTGAAGGTGATGTTCGAGTAGCGGTGCATGCTCGGCGCGATCGGCGATCCACGAAGCCTGGATGGCGCAGTGGATCGCCGCCAGCGAATTGAGGGCACCGATGTGGGCGCGTTCGATGACGACGAGATGCCTGCTCACTTCGAGCATGCCGGCTTCGTGGTCACCGAGCGCCACGAGGCAGAACCCTCGAAATATTCGCACTTCGCCGGAGAGCCACCGCGAGTCCTCCCGCGCGGCGAGCATCTCGAGGTGCTCGACCGAAGGGCAGATCGCCGCTGCGTCATCCTCGACGAGCCAGGACCGGGCATGGGCGAGCACCTCGAAGTGCGTTGCCGCGTTCGAGCCCGGCTCCACGCGGGGCATCAGTTCCTCGCCTTCGGCTTGGAGTTCTGCGACGGCATCGAGCTCACCGAGCACGAGGTACAGCCGTCCCAGCGCACCGCGCATGAACACCGCCATCGAGACGAGGCCGGTACCGTCGATCCGTTCGATCTGCTTGCGGACTTCAAGGGCGGCTTCGCGGTAGAGACCGGGACCTTCGAAGCACAAACGAAGCGCCAGCGACCGGCGGCCGTGGCGGTAGTCGGCGAGCACGGCTGTCGCAGACGGGTGCAGATACGTCGTGGGCCGTTCGCGTGGTTCGAGCCGGCTCGCAAGCTCCTGTAGCTGGTGTCGGGCAGGTGAGTCGACGGCGATGCCTGGGTTGTCGGGGTCGAGAAACTCGGCGTGCTCGATCTCCCAGGCGAGCAGCTGCACCGCCTCGGCGCCGGCCGGATCGAGGGCATCGCGGTACGGCTCGGCAAGCCGTCCGAACGACCATCCTGAGTTCAGGTCCACCTTGTCGGCATAGCGTCCCAACCGAGTGGCGAGCACGCACGCCGCCGTGCTCCCATCGGTCTGCGCAGCAGCATCGATCGCGTGACGAGCATGGTCGACCGCTCCATGACGGTCTCCGGCCCGAATCCCTGCCCTAGCGGCGCGCTCAAAGAGCGCGAGCGCGCGTTCGTCGCCTTCCGGCAGCAGTTCCAAGGCGATCGAGAGGGCGTGCTGCTCCTCAACGGGCGCGAATCGTGCGGTGGCGTGTTCCGCAGCCAACAGGGCGTACCCAACCCCACGATCGGCGCCGGGCAGAGCGGCTGAATGGTGATAGTGGCGGGCCAGCACGATCGCCTGCTCGGGGTTCGGGTCGTGGTCACACCGCTTCTCGAGCTGCTCGGCGATCGCTCGATGCAACCGCACCTGACGGCTGGGATTCAACTCCGTCCACAACGTGTGTCGGAACAATGCATGCTCGAAGACATACCGATCGAGCCCGTCGCCGGCGCGCACCACCCGCGCCGCCAATGCCTCATCAATGGCATCCAGCGCAGCATTCTCGTCCAACCCCGCCAACACGGCGGTGTCAGCGAGGTCGAACCCCGCATCGAAGGCGGCCGCAACACCCAGCAGTCGGTTTGCCCCGGCCGACAGGCGCGCCAGACGTCGGCCGATCACCTCACGTACACCCTCGGGGATGCCGAGCGTCTCGACTCGGTCGACAACCCACCTGCCGTCCTGGTTGCGCGCCCGACCTTCCTCGATGAGGTGCAAGATCACCTCGTGCACGAAGAACGGGTTCCCACCCGTCTCCTGGGTGATCGCTGCCACGAACTCGGGTGGTATTCCCTCGAGCGCGAGGCCCGCCAACAGCTCCCCGATCGCAACCGTGTCGAGCCCCGACAAGGCGATCCGCCGAACATTTGGGTCACGCCGCCACGCGGCAAGTACGTCGGCCAACGGATGACGGCGATCGAGGTCGACCTCGCGGTAGGCGACCACCACCAACAGGGGAAGCTTGGAGGCCCGCCGCACCAGGTGCCTGACCCAGCCCACCGTGGCTTCGTCAGCCCAGTGAGCATCATCGACCACCACGACCAACGGAGCAGCCCCAGCGACTCGGACGGCGAACTGGGCGAGGGAATCCACCATCCGA
>JANOYI010000356.1:0-4369 GCA_031428795.1 Ilumatobacteraceae bacterium
TGCGGGGTACAGCGGGTGCGGGACACCGAGTTCACCCAGGGCCGCAGCGAGTCGTAGGTGCACCTCTGGGGGAACAGTCTGATCACGGAAAACCAAGACACCGCGTTCGACGAGGGCATCGTGGATTTTGTCACCCAGTGAGTCGATTTCGGTGGCGAGGTCGAGCTCGGTGACCTCCGAGCCAAGGGTGGTCGTGATCGGTTCCAGCCGCATGCTGCCTGCGCTCCTCGTTGCTTCGTCGCGAAAGGGAGAGTAATCACTCTCAGCTGGCGGGACGGAACCGTGGGTGTCGGCCCTGGTGGTACTCGTCGCCGATAGCTGACTTCAGGTTGGATCCGTCGAGGTCGACGGCAGCCAGCACACCATCGCCTCCCGGTTCCATCTGCGCGACGAAGACTATGTGCGCGCTGTCGGGAGTGAACGTGGGTTCGGCGGCGCTCCCGCCGTCTGCAACAAATGTGGTTAGCCGGGTGAGACCGGAGCCATCGGGATGAATGGTGAACAGGTCGGGCGCCTCGTCGTTCGGCTCGGCCAGTGCCGAGTACACGATGAGTTCACCGTTCGGGCTCCAGTCAGCTGTGGCTGCGAACAGTGCTGGGTCGGTGATGGCTGTCACCGTTGGCGGGGCCGACCCGAGCTGAACGATCGACAACGTCACACCGGTGACGTCGGCATCTACATCCGGCTCAGACTTCTGAACCACCTCGACGACGATCGATTGGCTGTCGGGCGACCACCGGGCGCCAGCGTAGAACACCGTAGGGTCGCCGCCGAGCAGCACCGTGATCGTGCCGTCGTCCGGGTGGTAGAGCTCGAGTGTGTTTCCACTGGCGCCGTCACCGCCGACGGTCCGGCTGTACACGATGGACTGACCGTCGGGAGACCATGAAGGGTCGTCGATCACCACGCACGGGGCTTCGCAGTCGATGATGCGTTCAGCGTTGGTGCCATCAACATTGGCGACCCACAGATCTTCGGTCCCATTCTCGGTCACGATGAACGTCAGGCGTTGACCGTCCGGAGACCAGTCCGGGTTCGTTTGGTGGGTGCCCGGAAGGTCCATGGTCGGCGAGTGAAGACCAGTGCCATCTGGCCGGACGAGGAACACTTTCTCGTACGTCGTGCGGGCTTGGTACAAGATCCAGGTTTCCCCTTCAGCGACGTCGACGTCGACAGTGGTGGGGACGACGATCGTCGTCGACGCCGAAACCGACGTGGGCGTGGTGTCGGCCGAACCCGAGGAACACGCGACTGCTCCGAATGTCAGAAGTGATAACGCGGCGATGGCGGCGGGACGAGCTTTGGTTGGGGACATGGCCACTCCTTGAGAAAGGGCTTCGGGCGAGGGGAATCATTGGCCGGGGACACTTACCGGTGTGTAGGAGGCAGTTGTTCCGATCCTCCGACCGGCCTCGGAGTTGCTGCCAGCGAAGAACACGATCTCGGAACCCGTCCAGACGGCCACATCGAATGAGTCGATATCTGCGAGCGGTGGCAGGTCTTCCCACGTCGCAGACCGGGGTATGAGGAGTTTCCATGCGTGAGTGATCCAAGGAATTCCTGAAGTGGTGAGACCGCTCGAATGGTTGCCCAAAGTGAACGGGCCAGTCGCACCAACCAGTGGATCGATGACCACGCCAGTCAGGTTCCCGAAGCCCTCGGCGACGCAAACCAGAAGCCCGTCCGCGGCGTCGCATAGAGAATCCCCCCGTTGGCTCACCAACTCGACCGGTGGTCCGTTTCGCCAGGTTCGCGAGGTGATGTCGAACACTGCGGAGGTGATGGTCGAACCGTCGACCTGGGTGGCCACCATGGCCTCACTATCGAGTGCGTCGATCACGGCGTAGTTGGTTCCGAATGCGGGCGAGGGCAACGCCTCCCAGCTATCGGCCGAGTTGTCATACCACCACCACCCCGTCGACGAACGTGCCAACACGCCGCGCGCGGAGACAGCAACACCTGAGTCCGCCGCCGCAAGGCCCATCGAGTCATCTGCGTGGCGGCGGGCGTTCCACATATCCTCAACCGGGTCGTAGGCGAAAACTTCTCCCTGGTTCGTCGATACCAGCACCTCTGAACCCGTCCAGCTTGTCATTTGGCTGAGCGGCGAAAGTGACTCGCCGGTCAGCGCGGCCGGCGGATCGGCCAGTTGCCTCCATTGATCACGGCCAGGGTCGAAGGCCACCGCCGACAGCGTCGAACTGGCGAACTCGTTGGCGCCGAGCAGAATTGCCTCATCGCCAATCCAGGTGGCTGAGCTGGGAAACGTCGGCGCAAACTGGGAATCAGCGAGCAAACGAAACGACCCAGCGGCGCCAACGGAGGGCACCGACGACGTCGACGCCACAGCCGACATAGTGGTTGTGGTGACCTCGACGGGTCGATTGTTCTCCTGCTGCTGAGGGTCGCGCCTCAGGACCAGCAGCCCGGCCACGACGACCGCCAACGCCGTGCTGGCCGTAATCGTCGCAATCGTTGCTCGCCGTATTTCGCTCGTGCGCTCGACCCTCCGATGTCCGTCCGCGGGCGGAGGCGTACGCAACTCGGCTCCTGCCTTGCGACCGAGTCGCTCGAACTCGTCGTCCAACCCAGGCGACGTGGGGGGCGCATCATTGAGGTGGTCACTCATCGCATCCTCCCAGGGCACCCATCACAAATCGTCGAGCGAGAGCGAGATCGTTGCGGACGGTGCCCTCCGGCACGCCCAGAACCTTGGAGATCTCCACGCTCGTCAAGTCGGCGCCGAAGTAGAGAGCGACGACCGACCGCGGGCGGCTGGGCAGCTTCCTCACCACGGTCCAGAACGCAACCGTGTCGGCCGACGGTTCCGGCGACGTCGGCTCGTCACGACGAAACCGGCCGAGGTATCGGAGCTCGACGGATCGTGTGCGAAGTCGAGACCGGCAGGCGTTGACCAAGACGTGATGGCACCAGGCACCGGGTCGGTCCAATCCCGCTAACCGGTCCCATCTCACGAACGCCTTCACCATGGTGTCCTGCACGAGATCCTGGGCACCCTCACGGTCTCCAGTGAGCGCCGCCGCGACGGCGACCAACCCGGGGTACTCGTGCCGATAAAAGCTCTCGAACACGCGGACAGGCAACACTTCGACCATCCGCGCAGGGTTTATCAGCTGCGGCGGCCCCTGGTCGACAATAGGCAGGGGCACCGAGCCACCCTCAGGAACAGCGCAGTGTGTGTTCATACTGAGACACACGCATCAGAGCCACAATCCGTTGGAAATCTTGTGGACTGAATGCCTCAGAAGCTTTCAGCGGTCGTCAGCTGTGCGTCCGGCACACGTCCCGCGTCAGGGAACGGCCGACACCACGGGCAGCAGCAGCACTCTGTCGATCTCATGAACGACCAGAGTCGCAACGCCAACGATGGGACCATCGAGTGTCGGCGGCGGAGTGAAGGTGGCTTCGTTCACCATGAGCTGGCGACCATTGAGCCAGACCGAGAGCTGTTCGCCCGCAAGGGTGGAGACGGTTCCTGCAGCTGCGAGTTGTTCGACGTCAAACAGACCGACGACAACGTGTCGCCGGAGGATAGGAGCCATTGCTTCCGGGTTGGACATGAGGCCGTAGTGGTCGACGAACTTGAAGTCGCGGAACGCGGTTTCGGAGGGGGCGAGAATCGTCACCGGCTGCGCACCGATTTCGGCGAGCACGCCCGACACAGTCAGCAGCCAGAGCATGGTCGGGTACTGGTCGATCCCGCTGCCGTCGTCGCTGTAGTCGTTGCCGACGGTGTTGGCGCCGACCGCGGACGAACCGAGCGTCGGCAGCCCCGGCTCCCGAAGCGTCACGCCGCGGACGGGTTGTCCTCGCGGGGCCAACAAGGGTGGGAGGGTGGTCGGCGTAGCCGATTCGCCCGTCGCGCAGCCGCCCAGGCATGCGGCGACCAGGCAGGCAGCCGTCAAACGGAGAGCGCGTTTCATGCCAGCTGTTACCCAGAAAGCGGGTCGCGCTAAACCTCCAGTCACGCTCACCGCTCAGGAGCCACAGCCGTGGATGCCGAACCGTCCGGGTGAGGTTGTTGGCTTCCAGCCCAGCCCAAGACAGCACATGTCGACTTCCCGCCAGGCTCGATACTTTTCGCCTACACCGTAATTTGCCGGGTAGACACCAACGACGGCTCAACGACGCCCGCATAGTGGTTCGCGCGGTCAGAGCATCGCGATGCGGCGGTCGAAATCGGCGGCGAGGTCGATGAGCGCAGCCCGGCAGTCGCCCGTGAAGGCCGGCGCGTGCATCGGGGCAAGAGTCGCGATCTCGAGCTCGGCCAAACGAAGGCACGTCGCAGCACTCGAAGGGTGCAGCGAGAGCGAGCCGGGCATCTCGTCTTCGGCTTGCACCGCTGGCC
>JANOYI010000357.1:0-2298 GCA_031428795.1 Ilumatobacteraceae bacterium
CTGCCGCTCTGCTCGCTGGACAACGTTGGCCAATTCGGGCACGCTGGCGGAATGCGGACGATGAACTGGACCAGGCGCAGGACCGTCATCTCCGTAGCCGTTGTCGTCGCGTTGCTCGCGATCTGGTTCATTGCCAATCGAGAGCCTGGTGCCGAAGCCGCACGCTGGCGCCTTGACCCGTCGTTCACCCATGCGCCTGAGAGCACCGACATCCCTCTACTGGTGCAGGAGGCCGCCTGCGCATCCGGAACACCGGCAACCGGGCGAATCGACCTGAGCGTGCGCTACTCCGCTGCTGCCGTCACGATCGACATCCGGGTAAGGCCCTTGGTCGGCGATCAGAGCTGCCAGGCCGTTGAGACCCCATATTCGGTCCAGTTGCGGGAGCCGCTCGGCCAGCGTGAGCTCGTCGACGCCAATGCCCGGATGCCCTAGCTGCCGCTCTTGTCGCTGGACAAGGAGAGCCACGTCGGGCACTATGCGCTGTGTGCCGCAGCCGTCCAACGAGTGGGAGCAGTCGTACGAGGCGTCCATCCGGTGAGAGGATGAGGCTGCGGAAGAGCGTCCCGGATACGTCGTCAACAAGTTCTTGAATGACCTTCGAGGGCGCCTCCTGATGGCCGGTCTGGTCCTCGGCGTCGGCCTTCGTTGGGGTTTCTACTGGATCGCCATCGGCGCCTTCGTGGTAGGGGGCTTCATGTGGTGGCGAAATGCGCATCGCAGTCAGCATTGATATCCGACTCCCATCTCACCTCGCTTGAGGTCGCAGATCTGCCGCTATGCACCCTGGACAGCGCCATCCGCGTCGGGCACGGTGCGCCCGTGTCCGCTCACTCCGCCCGCTGGGCAGCAGGATCGCGTCCAGTCACGAAGGGTCTGGGCGTCAGTGCTGGTCGTAGATCCGGCTTGCGACGACGTCGGCCGCATCGCGGGCGATGGAGGGGACGACGTGGGAGTACAGGTCGAGCGTGACACCGACTGTCGCGTGACCGAGACGCTCGGACACAACCTTCGGATGCACGCCGGCCTTGAGCGCCAACGTCGCGTACGTGTGACGGAGATCGTGGAGGCGGATGCGCGGCACTTCGAGCGACCGCACTGTTTGGTCGAACACACGCGAGAACCGATCGGGGTGAACCATCCCGCCGAGCTCGTCTCGGAACACGAGGTCGGAGCTGGCTTCCCACGCCGGACCCGCGGCGAGGCGCTCCTCGCGTTGGCGCTTGCGGTGCTCGCGGAGCACCTCAACAGTCTGCACATCGAGGAACACATGCCGACGGCTTCTCGGTGTCTTGGGGGGACCGATGACAAGCGCGTGCCAGCCTGCGGTGGACAGGGTTTGAGAGATGGCGAGCTGAACTCCGTCGAAGTCGACGTCGCTCCACCGGAGGCCGAGCACCTCGCCGCGGCGCATGCCTGTGGTGGCCAGTAATGCGTACGCGGCGTACATCCGGTCATCGGCGACCGAGCTGAAGAACTCGCGGAGGTCATCGGACGACCAGGTCGTGTGATCCGATCGAGTCGTGGCAGGCGGCCTTGCCGATGCGGCGGCGTTGCGGACAACGAGGCCGAGTCGCTCCGCGTCGGAGAGCGCCTTGCGCAGCACGACGTGGGTGTTGCGCACGGTCTTGGGCGCCAGCGGCTTGCCGTCGTTCGAGCCCGTCGCCAGCAGACTCGAGTAGAACTTCTCGATCTGCATCGGGGTGAGCGACTGTAGTGCGTGCCGGCCGAGTTGCCGATTGATGCGCGCGACGATCATGTCGTAGCTGTGCAAGGTGGTGAGCCTCAGCCGGGAACGTTCGTTGGCCAGCCAGTCGTGCAGGAACTCGTCGACCCTGACGGAGGTCTTGGACACAACGCTGCCCCTGGATGCGTCGCGCACCGCCTCGGCGAGCGCGACCTCGGCTTCCTTCTTTGTAGCGAAGCCTTGCTTGAGCATCTGTCTGCGTTTGCCCGTGTCGGGCTGGAAGCCGGCATCGACGCGGTAGCCCCAACCACCACTCCGACGAAACACAGACCCTCGCGCCATGACCCGACGCTAGCCCATCTGTGCACATTCTGTGCACATCTCGCCCCGAACGGCTGGCACACGATGAGGGCAAGGCTAGATACTACCAGCTCAAAGATAGTGCCCGGGGCGGGGTTCGAACCCGCACTCCCTTTCGAGAAGGGGGGTTTAAGCCCCCCGCGTCTGCCAATTCCGCCACCCGGGCTGGGCTGTCGTTGAAGAGTCTCACGCTACTGGGTGTACGTTCGCGGGCATGAGCCAAGAAATCATTGACCGCTACACCACCCTCG
>JANOYI010000358.1:0-13910 GCA_031428795.1 Ilumatobacteraceae bacterium
ATTGCCATCACCGCATCGAGCAATCGAAGCAATTGCTGCGGGCCGGCAAACTCGAAACGATCGGGCACAGGTCAGAGGCTACGGCCTGGCGCCGCTAGGTTGTGGCGGTGGCCGTGATCAGGGTGTTTCTTCTCGACGATCATGAAGTAGTTCGGCGTGGCGTGCGCGAATTGCTGGAGAGCGCAAACGATCTCGAAGTCGTTGGCGAGGCAGGCACTGCAGCTGAAGCGCTGAACCGCGCTCCAGCGTGCGCCCCCGACGTCGCGATCCTCGATGTGCGGCTGCCCGACGGGTCCGGCATAGAGGTCTGTCGCGAACTGCGCTCGTCGATGCCGGATCTCAAGTGCCTGATGCTCACCTCGTTCAACGACGATGAAGCCTTGTTCGACGCGGTCATGGCCGGTGCTGCCGGTTACGTGTTGAAGGAAGTACGCGGGTCGGACCTGATTGAGAGTGTTCGCCGTGCTGCGGCTGGCCATTCGTTGCTCGATCCGATGGTGACGGCGCGGGTCATCGATCGTCTGCGTAACCCGCCGAAGGACGCGCTCACTGCAACGTTGTCGCCCCAGGAGCGCACCATCCTCGGGCACCTCGCCGACGGGTTGACGAATCGCCAGATCGCCGAGCAGATGTTCTTGGCGGAGAAGACGGTGAAGAACTACGTCTCCAATCTGCTGGCCAAGTTGGGTATGCACCACCGCACGCAGGCTGCGGTATACGCCGCCCGCCTTGCCGAGCGCCGGTCGCAACCCAGGTAGCCGCAACCCAAGTAGTCGCAACCTGGGTTGATTTGATTTAGGGCACAACGTCACACGGGTCGTGGTCCTGCTGCTCTGACGATTTCCGGGCAATTTTCTTACGGTGGCGTTCAGAAGCAACTGATCTAACCGGAGGAAATAGCCATGAGTTCCACACTCGAAGTAAAACCACCACTCGCCGCCGAGCCGACACCCGACTCGACCCTGACCACCCCCGTCGTTGCGCTGCCACGGCGCACCATTGACGCAGTCCTGATTGCATTTGGCGCTGTCGCCATGGTCGTGTTCCTCGTCGCAGGCGTTCTGCTGACGTGGGGCAACAACTTCTCGAACGACTACGTGAAGCGTGAACTCTCGTCGCAGAACATCGTGTTCCCGTCGGCAGAGCGGTTGACCGAAGAGGGTCGCACTGACCTTCTGGGCTTTGCGGGTGAGAACCTGACCACCGGCAAAGGCGCCGAGGCATATGCCAGCTACATCGACGGCCACCTGGAGAACATCGCTGACGGCGCAACCTTTGCCGACCTCGGTACCACCGAGCGTGCCGCCAACGCAGCGGTGACGGAAGCAACCGAAGCCGGCGCACCGCAGGCTGAGATCGACGAACTCCAGGCAGTTGCTGACGGAATCAGCGGGCAGCGTAACCTCCTCTTCAAGGGTGAGACCCTCCGCGGTCTTCTGCTCTCGGCCTACGCCTGGTCGACAGTCGGCACCATCGCCGGCATCGCCGCCATCGGAGCCTTCCTGGCCGCCGCAGTCATGGCACTCCTGGTGATCCTCGGTGTGGTTCACCACCGCCGCACCGCCAAGACCGCCTGACTCCGCAGAGCGGAAACGAACGTGCCCGGCCTGCAAAGGCCGGGCACGGTCGCGTCTGTCCAATCGGTGGTGCGTATCGGTGGTGTGTATCGGTGGCGAGGGGGTCGGTGGCGCGTGTCGGTAGCGTCGTCGTATGGACGACCCGCCGTACAGCGACTGCATGACGCTGTACGGCCGCCCCGTTCCCCTCATCGGCGACGCCACCAGCGCGCGCTACCGAGCGACTGATCTGGAGGGGTGGGCCTTCGCGCGCAGCGAAAGGGATGTGCTGCACTCGATCATCGCCGCCCGTCGCGATGTGCGCCGTTTTCGCCCGGACGAAATCGACGAAGAAACCCTCCAGACCCTTCTGCAGGCTGCACACAACGCGCCGTCGGTCGGGCACAGCCAGCCATGGCGATTCATCGTGGTTCGCGACGCCGACACCCGTACGAGGGCCGCGTGGCTGGCCGACCGGGAACGGCTTGCTCAAGCAGCAGGAATGGATGAGGACTCTGCTCGTCAGCTGCTGACATTGCAGCTGGAAGGAATTCGCGAGGCACCACTGGGGCTCGTCGTCTGCTGCGACCGCCGAGCGGAAGCCGCTGGCGTACTCGGTCGGGCGACGTTCGCCGACTCGGACATGTGGTCGTGTGCCTGTGCCATTCAGAACCTGTGGTTGGCAGCGCGTGCGGCCGGCCTCGGTGTCGGCTGGGTGACGCTGTTCCAGCCTGAGGACCTCACCACATTGCTGGGCATTCCCGACGGTGTGGAGACCCTCGGCTGGCTGTGCATTGGTTATCCCGACGAACGCCAGACCGGCCCGGGCCTGGAACGCTTCGGCTGGTCCAAGCGGCAGCCGCTGGCGGACCTGGTGATGTCGGAACGGTGGCAGAGCGATGGCGCTCCGACGCCGCCGCGGTCGCGCGTGGTGGCGCCCGCACAACGGACCGTCGTTGACGTGCGCGATCACGCGGACGATCTGCTCACGCCGCCCGGTTCCTTGGGCGTACTGGACAAGGCCCTCGATCGCGTGATTGCGTGCGGCGGACTGGCTGTGGACCGGGCGACGCTGGTGCTGGCAGCGGGCGACCACCCAGTGGCAGGCCTCGGCGTCAGCGCGTACTCGCGCTCGGTGACGGCCGACGTCGTCAGGGCAGCGAGAGCAGGTGAGTCGATTGGTGTTCGAGCTGCTGTCGCCGCCGGGTTGGCTTGGAAAGTCGTCGACGCCGGCTCGTCGACGGGTGACCTGGTGACGACCGATGCAATGAGCGCTCAGCGCACGTCGGAACTGATCGAAGCTGGCAGGAATCTTGGTGGGCAGTTGGCCGCAGACGGGCTCGTCGTGCTCGGCGAAGTCGGCATTGGTAACACCACGGTCGCGGCCGCGCTCGCTACCGCCCTGCTGGATCTCACTGCAGCCTCGGCCGTGGGTCTTGGTTCGGGAGCGGACACAGCGATGGTGGAGCGCAAGGCCGAAGTAGTGGCGGCAGCGGTGCAGCGCTGGCGCGAACGATCAGGCGGTTCCCTCGATGCAATCGAGATGTTGAGCGTGTTGGGCGGCCCGGAGTTTGCATTGCTGTGCGGTGTTGCAGTCGGTGCCGCTGCCGCGGGTGGTGTCGTGGTCCTCGACGGTTTAGCGACAACGGTGGCGGCGGCGATTGCATGCACGATCGACCCGGCCGTGAGTGCACATCTGGTCGCAGGGCAGCGCAGCAACGAACGCGCGCATGCAGAGGTACTCCGGTTCCTAGGCGTGGAGCCGCTGCTCGATCTGCGTCTGCGGGCAGGGGAGGGTGTCGGCGCAGTGTTGGCTACCCGGCTTGTCCTCGACGGCCTCGAGATGCGACGCACTACTGCCCGCACCGCGTAAACGTTCAACACGCCGGACTCACACTGCACCGATCTGCCGGCCAGCTGGCATCCGCAGGGCCCTGCAGCGTGACCATTGCAGGTGTGATGTGCAGCAGCAGGTTTGGTGAGCCAGCACCGATGCCGGTCAGCCGATTTGGGATGGTCGTTGCAAGAAGCAAGGCCTGCGCCTGCTCGGCGTTCAGGGTCGGGTGATCCGTCCACAGCACGGCGAGAGCACCAGCGACATGCGGCGCTGCCATCGAGGTCCCGCTGCGAGTGTTGGTGGCCGTTGGCGAGCCCGTCCAGGCAGAGATGATGTTGCTGCCGGGTGCGAACAGCTCGAGGCATGGCCCGATGTTGGAGAAGCTGGATTTGGCGTCCTGGTCGGTCGTTGCGCCCACGGTCAGGGCCGCCGGCGAGCGGGCCGGCGACGTGTTGCAAGCGCTCGCCCCGTTGTCATTTCCGGCGGCAACCGCCACCGCAACGCCATCCGCGACGAGCGCTGCAATCGCGTTGTCGAGGGTGGTGTAGCCAGCGTCGCCCGCGATGCTCATCGTTGCCACCGCTCGCCCAGAAATGTGATTGTCGATGACCCAGTTGATGCCGCGAAGCACGCTGGCCAGCGAGGTCTTGCCGTTGCACTTCAGTACTCGCACCGGAACAATGGTTGCCAACTTTGCGAAGCCGTAGGTGGTGCCCGCAGCGATGCCAGCGACGTGGGTTCCGTGCCCGTAACAGTCGCTTGTGCCGTTGCCGTCCTGCACGTCGTCGTACCCGGCACCGAGTCGGCCAGCGAAATCGGCGTGAGTCGAATTGATGCCTGAGTCAATGATGAAGACGGTGGTGCCGGCGCCAGCGGTATCGGAATACGTGAAACTCTGATCAAGCGGCAGGTCGGTCTGGTCGCTGCGGTCCAGGCCCCACGGCGGGCTGGGCTGCGTGGCCGTGGCGAAGAGCTGGGCATTCGGATCGATGGCGACGACCCCGGGTTCTGTAGCGGCCAGCGCCGCCTCCTCGGGTGTCATCGTGGCCAGCGACACGAAGAGCCGAGGCGCAACCGCTTCGAGTGATATCCCCTTGCCGCGTAGCCGCTCGGTGGCCTGCGAGCGCTGGGCGGCCCGCGTGGAGAACTGAATGAGGTATTCCCCGTTGGGCGAAACTGCGAAAGGCACGGGTGCCGCCGCGATGCGCGGCGACGGGTTGGGCGCGGCGACGAGAGCGAAAGTAGCAGCTGCTAGCGCAGCGAGCGCCAGCAGCGCAACGTGGTGGGCTCGCCGCATAGGGAGAGATTACCGACAATCGTCCGACCACACAGTCAGATACCTGTGCGAGATGTGCCGTGCGCTACAGCTCGAGACGGGCGATCCAGAGGCCGGGCGCTTCCAGCTCGGCGGGCGTGGGGAGCGGGTTTGCCTTGCCGAGTAGCTCGGTGAGGCGACCCTCGCCGACGCGGTCGGCAACGCCAGCCGTGAAGGTCTTGCCCCGCTGAACCTGGTCCTGCGTCAGCTGCAAGCCAAGCAGGCGCTCGACGAACAGATCATCGGGTGAGGTCTCCAGCCGGCGCCGGCGCACGGCCTCGGCAATACGCAACGCATCTCCGCCGATCACGCGTGCGGCGACAGCATCGACCAGATAGTCGACGGTGCCCACGACAGCAGCGACGGCCGCATCCAGTTGTGGCGCATGCAATGCCTGCTCGGGTGATTGCACTGCACCAAGCAACAGTGCCGGGTCCGAGAGCAAACGCTGCATGGCTTGCATCGGGTCGCCGGCGTCGTCCATGTCCAGTGACGACAACTTCTCGGCGACTGCGGACGGATCCGGTCGGAATGCGCCAACGTGCTGGCGCACGAGTGCCGTGAACTGGTCGCGCAGCGCCGGAATGTTGAACAGCGTGTGGCCGATCATCTCCTGCGCGAGCACCCACAGCCGCATCTCGTCAATTGGCAACGCCCACTCGGTTGCGAATTGATCGATGGTGGAGGGCACCACCAGTAGCGCGTGGTCGTTGCGCGGGATTGGCAGGTCGTATTGGCCGAACGTGCGGCCAGCCATTCGCCCCACCATCGAACCGACGGCCATACCCATCATCGCTGGCGCCATCATCTGGCTGAGGTTGGCCATCATGGCCATCATCGGATCGCTGTCGGTCAGCGCTTCGACGTCGCTGGCCTCCGGGCGGCGACCCAGCGAGGTGGCCAGCTCGGTGAACAGTGGTCGATAGGCATCCAGCGTTCGCTGCGCCCACACGCCCTTGGTGACCGGTGTGATCTCGGGGAACTCCGTGTCGATGCCGGTGAGATCGCGCACGTGCATTTCGATGATGCGAGCGAGATCAGCGAGAGCGATACGCACCGCAGGATCGACGTTGGGTTCGTTGCCACCGCTGTTGCTGGCGAGGCCGGCGAACTGGCGGGCCGCGTCCCAGTTGAGAGGACCTTGACCGGCCATTGCTTTGGCCAAGTCGCTGAACATCGGAAGATTGGCGAAAGGGTTGTCGCCGAACTCGGGCCCAGACTCGGGCTGGCCAGAATCGGGCGGTACAGGGTCGTCTGCCATGGACCAAGCCTACGCTGCGTCACGGTCCTCTCCCCGGCGAGCGAGCTCAGCGGGTAGCGTCGTCGCGATGAGCGTGATGGGCAGCACCGCCACCGCCACCCCGGTATGGGTGAGCGATGGCACTGGTGGGCTTGGCGCCCGCGTGCTGCGGCTACTTGCGGCAAGTGATCTCGCTCACGCTGCCGAGCCGAACCAGTGCGACGTGCTGGTGTGGCTGGCGGCAACCGACGCAGACGCACGAGCCGTGCGGCGCGAGAGCGCGCTCGCCGGCTTGACCTCCGCACTGCACGACCACCCGCAGGTCTGCCACGTGGTGCTGGTGTCGTCGGCGATGGTCTACGGCGCCTGGGCCAACAACCCAGTACCCATCACCGAGGACGCCCTGCTGCGTCCCGACGTCGAGTTTCCCTTCGCTCGCCAACTGGGCGCGGCCGAGCAACTGGTCGATGAATGGCGGCTGTCGGTGCCTGGCCGTTCGGTCACGGTGCTGCGCCCGGCGGTGGCGATGGCCGCCGACGGCACCAGTCGCCTGGCCAGCGCTCTGGCCGCGGGCATGGGGCAGCGCCCCGGCGAGGCCGACCCGCCCGCACAATTCCTGCACCTCGACGATCTGGCCAGCGCTGTGCTGCTCGCCGTCGAGCTACGGCTGGACGGCGTGTTCAACGTTGCGCCCGATGGGTGGGTCGCGGGCGAGCGCGTTCGTGCGTTGGCCGGAGCGGTGCCCAGGGTGAAGTTGCCCGACCGGGTGACCGAGGTCATCACCAACCTTCGCTGGCGTTTTCAACGCGGGCCCATCCCGCCCGGCCTGCGCAGCTATACGCGCTGGCCGTGGCTGGTTGCCAACGATCGTCTGAAGGCGGTCGGTTGGCGGCCGGTGGTCACCAACGAGCAGGCGTATGTGGAAGGCACCGAGGCGAAGTGGTGGACGATGGTGTCACCAAAGCGCCGTCAAGAAATTGCACTCGGCGGTCTTGGCGTGGTGCTGACGGCGGTAACAGTCGCGGTGGTCATCGCCGTCCGTCGGGCCAGCGCTCGCCGTCGATAACAGCTGGCCGATTACAGCGACCTCTTGGGGTCGCCCAATGTCACATTCATCGTGGCGACCGTTCCGTCCGCATGACGCACGCTCACGGGGACGACGTCGCCCGGCTTGTGTGCGGCGAGCAGGGTGGTGATGCTGCGGCTGTCGCTCACGACGACACCATCAAGCGTCTGCACCACATCGCCGCTTTTGAGCCCGGCAGTGGCGGCGGGACCGGCAGGATCGACCGCATCGATGATGAGTTCGCCTGCAGCGTTGTCCGTGACGGCGATGCCGAACCACACCGTCGTCGACATTGTGTAGCGGGCGATGGCCTGCTGCAGTTCGTCGAGGTTGCCGAGCTGCACCAGGTGACCAACGCCGTTGCGACTCTTTGAGCACAGCGCCACCAGCTCGCCGCGTTGATTGACAACCGGAGTGCCCTCGCGGATCGAATCGTCGGCCGCCCACACGCTGTCGATCGTGTTGTCGTCGGTGACGATGAGAGTCATCTGCTGATCGCCGAAGAACGTCAACTCGTCACCGGCGGCCACGGTAGGCGACACGGTGAACGACTCGATGCCGCTGATGGTGACGCCGCTCTCGTCTGCGAGTGGAGCCAGCACGGCGAGACCGCGTCGGTCATCAACGAACAACACGCGAGCGGTTCCTGTTGAGCCATCTGCGAGGAGCAGGTTGACCATCAGGTCGGCGGTTACTGCTTGTGCAGTCGTGATGAGGAGGCTTCCTCCGTTGACGGAGACAGCGACTGCGCCGAGGCTGAGGTCGGAGCTGACCGAGACCTCATACGTGGGCATCGGGCGCTGGTCGGTAGTTGGCACCGATGTGTCAGTCGGGTCAAGGAATGCGACAGGCCGAATGGTGGTGGTGGTCGCGCCGGCGAGGGGGGCTGTGCTCTGCGGGAGGCTGGCGGCGGTGTTGGCAGGGACCGTTGAACGGCTGGTGACCAGGCCGGCGCCGGTGAGGTCGACGATTGTGGAGCGCGCCGTCGCGACAACATTGCGACCGGCCTGCGTGGGCAACATCGTCCACAGCACCGCCATCGCGAGCAGTCCTCCGATGGCCCCGGTTGCGGCAGTGAGGCCGCGGCCGATGGTGAGCGGCGGCTCCGAGTACACCCACGCTCGCTCGCCGATTTCGCTGGGGTGGCGCCACACGCGCTCGTGAGCGGGCAAGGGAGCGGGATCGTCCTGCTCGTCATCGTTCCAGTCGCTCCGGCTCACGAATCGGTGAGGTTAGTGACGATCGCGCGTCAAGTGGGATCGCGCGCCGCCGCCTCGGTGGCTGTCACCGCGATCACGGCTACTATGCCTAGTCGTGCGCTCTCCAGTAACTGGTAACTCATGGTTGGGTCTCACCGATCAGGTGTTGCCGGTGGGTGCCGTGTACGAGTGGTGCCTACAGCCCAGTTGCGGCGCAGTTGTTCTTTTCAGTGGCACGGTGCGGGACCACGCGGTAGACGAGCAGGGTCAGCTTCGTGATGGTGTCAGTCACCTCACATACGAGGCGTACGACGACCAAGTCGTCCCTGCGTTCGAGGCAATCGCGGCCGAGCTGCGTCAGCGCTGGCCCGAGACAGGCCGCGTTGCGCTGTTACACCGCACTGGTCGGCTGGCCCTGATGGAGAGCTCGGTGCTTGCCGCTGTCAGTTCGCCGCACCGCCCCGAGGCGTTCGAAGCTGCCCGGTACGCCATCGATGCGTTGAAGGCCAGCGCTCCGATCTGGAAGCACGAAGTGTGGGCGGAGGGTGCCGACTGGGGTGCCCACGCGCACGATCTCGTTGCTCCCCGCGAGGTCAACTCGTGATCTACGTCGTCGTTGGTGTTGCCGTCATCATCGTGGTGGTGATCGGTGTGATCCTCTCGCGAGGCGGGTCGCGCCAGGAGCCGGGAGTGGTCAGCTTCCGCAAGCACATCGATGCACTCTCGCCGGAAGCTCGCCGCGAAGTGATGGACCGCGTGCGCCCTCAGCCACGCGACGACGAAGAACCAAAGGGCTGACAATGGCGCGCGACCTCGCAATCGATCTGGGCACGGCCAACACGTTGGTGTACATGAAGGGCAAGGGCATCGTGCTCAACGAGCCCTCCGTGATTGCGCTGAACCGCCAAACTGGTGAGGTGTTGGCAACGGGCCGCGAGGCCTGGCAGATGATTGGCCGTACGCCCGGTTACATCGTGGCGGTGCGTCCGCTGCGTGGCGGCGCCATCACCGACTTCGAGATCACCGAACGCATGATCCGGTTGCTGCTGCAACGCGTTGGTGTCAGCCGATTCACGCGACCCAAGGTTGTCATCTGCGTGCCGTCGGCCATCACCGAAGTCGAGCGTCGCGCGGTCACCGACGCGGCCCGTCGCGCGGGTGCTGCCGATGCACAGCTCATCGAGCAGCCAATGGCGGCAGCGATAGGCGCCGACCTGCCCATCGACGAGCCCATCGGCAACATGGTCATCGACATCGGCGGCGGAACCAGTGAGACAGCGGTCATCAGCCTTGGCGGCATCGTTGCCCTGGAAGCGGTGCGCGTTGGCAGCTTCGACATCGATGCTTCCATCCAGGCGTATGTGCGACGCGAGCATGGCATCGCTATCGGCGAGCGCACGGCTGAAGAAGTGAAGGTGGCCATCGGCTCCGCTTCCGAAACGGAGGACGAGAGCCAAGCCGAAGTGCGCGGTCGCGACTTGATGACCGGCCTGCCCAAGACCGTGGTGCTCACGCCGGAGGAAATCCGGTTCGCCATCGACGATGTCGTCAGCAGCATCATTGCTTCCGTGGTGCGCTGCCTCGCGAAGGCGCCGCCCGAGCTGGCACAGGATTTCCTCGTCCGCGGCATGTACCTCGTCGGCGGCGGCGGCCTCTTGCGCGGCCTGGCGCAGCGCATCGAGAAGGAAACGCAAGTCCCCGTGCGCATGTCCAAAATGCCGCTCGAAGCCGTCGTGATGGGTGCCGGTCACTGCATCGAGCACTACGACGCCCTCAAGGGCATGTTCATGGGCGCCCGCCGCTAACCGGGCCACTTCCGAGGGTTTCCAGCGCGCCCCAGGGCGTCGAAACCCTCGAGAGTTGTTACGAGACCCGCTCGAACTGCACAGTGCGCTTCTCGACATCGGCCGCGACCACTTTCACTCGCAACTGGTCCCCGGGCGACACGCTGTTCGCCCTCACCTTGGCGACGACGGCAACGTCGAGCAGTTGGATGCGCGTACCGTCATCGTCATCGTCGACGACTACTGCGTCGAACGACTCGCCCACGTGGCAGTTGAGGATGACGGCTTCAGCCAAGTCGAGCACGGCGCGTTCGATACGGCTACCGGTCGAGTCGGCGCGGTCCATTGGTTCGGGTAGCAGTGGCAGCGCTTCGGCGACATCGTCGGGCACCGCGTTGCCGTTGGCGATGGCCAACGTTGCTTGCACCACGTAGCGATCGGCCAGACGTCGCAGGGGCGCCGTGGCGTGAGCGTACGTGGCGGCCATCGCCGCGTGCCACGGCACAACACCGGGGGTGAACGCCTGATAGTCGGCTCCACCGCCAGCGCGCCGGGCCGCCAGCATGAAGGCGGCGTGTTTCGGGTTGTTGGCATCGAGGCTGCGCGCGAAGGCTTCTAACGAATGCTCGGCCGGCCACGCCATGCCGAAGCCGCGTGCCGTGTGGCGCAGACGCTTCAAGGCCCGCTCGTCGGGTTCGGCCATCACACGGAAAAGGCCGGTGCCCGCGTTGAACATCGCGTCCGCTACGGCGAGGTTGCAGGCCAACGACATTGCTGCGTTCTGGCTCTCTGATGGCAAGCGAGGCTGAAACACCAGCAGGTACTGATCGTCACCGAGTCGCTCGACCTGTTGCTCGGGCGGATCGATGGTACCCGCGCCGCGAGCCACTGCGGCGGCCTGGACTCGGCGAGCGAATTCCTCGAAGTCGGCGGGCAGTTCGGCGGCGGTGACCGAGTCGTACGCCAGCTTGGCGCGGCTGCGGATGATTGAACGTTCTGCGCCATCGAGCGCGGCGGCGCCGTCGGTGCCCACCCGCACGTGGAAGACCACAGCCGGCCGCGGGCCGTCGGGCAGCAGGCTGGCTGCACCCTCGGCAAGCGCGGGCGGGTACAACCCCGCCTTGCCATCGGGCAGGTACAGCGTCGTGCCGCGCTTCCAGGCCTCTTTGTCGAGGGCATCGCCGGCGTGCACGAACCATGCCACGTCCGCAATGGCGTAGTGGAGGATCAGATCGTCGCCGGCACGATCGATGGTGAAGGCCTGGTCGAGGTCAGTGCTTGTGGCCGGGTCGAGCGTGACGAACGCCCAATCTGTACGGTCGACATGCTCGGTCGGCGCTCGCCTCGCGGCGGCCTCGGCTGCGGCAAGTACGTCCGGCGGGAAGGACTCTGGTACCGAGTACTGCTTCCGGATAGCTGCCAGGCCGGCCTGCAGGACATGCGATTGATCGATGAGTGAACGCATCGCGCTAGGCCCCAGCAATTCTGTAGATCGCGTTGTCGCCGAGTGAGAGCACGTACAGTTGGCCGTCGGGGCCGGAGCAGATGGCACTGACGGCGCTGATGGTGCCGAGCTGGACCTGGCCGGTGAGCGCTCCGTCGGTTTGCTGCAACGCCGTCACAATGCCGCTGCAGTAGTCGCTGAAGACGTACCAGCCAGCGAGTGCCGGCACCTCGCTGCCGTGGTACACGTCCCCACCACTGACCGAACAGCCCGCCGGACCATGCTGGAACTCGAAGATCGGCATCGTGACGCCGTCCTCGGACTGGTCATCGTTGAAACGATGGGTTCCCTCGAAAGCACTCCAACCGAAGTTCATACCGCGGCCTCCGCCGTCGACGGCACGGGTGAGGTTGATCTCTTCCCACTCGCCTTGGCCAACGTCGCCAATCCACAGATCACCGGTGGCCGAATCGAAGGTGAAGCGCCACGGATTTCGCAGGCCGGCTGACCAGATCTCCGGCCGCGCCCCATCGACGCCAACGAACGGATTGTCGGCGGGGACGCTGTACGGCTGGTCGCCAATCGGCGTCGGGTCGATGCGCAGCATCTTGCCGAGCAGTTCGCTGAGGTTGAGTGACCGCCGATCGGGGTCGCCTCCGGAGCCGCCGTCGCCCATGCCGATGTACAGGTACCCATCTGGGCCGAATTCGAGGTTGCCTCCATTGTGGTTGGCGTGTGGCTGATCGATGGTCAGCAGTTCCCGGGCGGTCGAAGCGTCGAACGTGCCGTCGTCTGTCACCGAGTACTCGGCAATGACTGTGTCCCCGTTGGCGTCCGTGTAATTGACGTACGCCAACGGTTCGGACGGATGGAACGCGAGCCCGAGTAGGCCCTGCTCCACCCCACTCGTCACCGAACCGCTGATGTCGAGGACGGGTGCGCCGGCGACGCCACCGCGCACTGGCACGATCGTGCCGCCTTGCAACGCCACATAGAGCACATCATCGCCACCCCGCCATGCCAGATCAACGGGACTGGCGAGGTCACTCACGAACGGTGCAAACGTCACCTGGTCCGCCGTGAGTGGGGGAGCGGGCGATCTGGTCTGCGCTGTGTTCTCGGGCGTCGTCAGGAAGGTGACGTTTGGCGAGCTCGCGACTGATTGCGAGTCGTCGCCATCGTCGCCGCACGCAGTCACCAACAAAGCAGCACCGACGAGTGCACCCAGCGATCGCCTTCCGCGCGGCGACGTCATGCGTGCGGCACCCGGACGAGACCTTCCTGCACGACGGTGATGGCTAATGCTCCATCGGCCGTGAAAATGTTGCCGCCAGCCAGACCGCGGGCGCCGCCCGTGGAGATGGGGCGCTGGTCGTAGAGCAACCAGTCGTCGGCGCGGAATGGGCGGTGGAACCACATCGCGTGATCGAGGCTGGCCATCTGCATACCCGGCGTTTCCCACGACAGACCGAACGGAAGGATGGTGGTGTCGAGCAACGTCATGTCGCTGGCGTAGGTGACAATGCAGGCGTGCAGCGTCGGGTCGTCGGGCAGCGTGCCGTCGGCGCGCAGCCACACCTGCTGATCCAGCGCCGTCTTCCCGGCGCGGCTGAACGGGTCGGTTCCCAAGTGGCGCAGGTCGATGGGCCGCGGTCGGTCGTACACTTCGCCCATGCGGTCTTTGAACGGCGCCATGCGCGTTTTGAAGTCGGGCAGCGTCTCCGCGGCCGGCACATCGAGCGGCATTGGGACCTGATAGTCGAGACCCGACTCCGCCACGTGGAAACTGGCCTGCAGGTTGAAAATGGCTTTGCCGTGTTGGATGGCGACAACGCGCCTGGTGGTGAAGCTGCGGCCGTCGCGGATGCGATCGACCTCGTAGAGAATCGGGACATTGGGGTCGCCTGGACGCAGGAAGTAGGCGTGCAAGGAATGCACCCAGCGGTCGGGCTGCACGGTGCGAGTGGCCGCCACCAGCGCCTGACCGGCTACCTGACCACCGAATACTCGTTGCCGGTTCTCGTCGGGTGACACACCGCGGAATAGGTTCACCTCGATGGCTTCCAGATCGAGCAGGGTCACAAGTTCGTCGAGCGCTGTCATTGCGCACGAGTCTCGCAGGCGTCAGCACGATTCGTACACGGTTATGGTGCCGCCATGACCCTTCTCCCGCTGACATCTGACGAGTTGCTGTCCACCACCCGTGCCGTGCGCAAGCGGCTGGACTTCGACCGCCCGGTGCCCGAGGAACTCATCCGCGAGTGCGTTGGCCTGGCGATGCAATCGCCGAGTGGCTCGAACAACATGACCATGCAATTCGTGGTCGTGCGCGACCCCGCCAAGCGGGCGGCGATCGGTGAGATCTATCGGCAGTGCTACGCCATCTACAGCCAGATGGACGGCATTTACATCGGGTCCATCGACAAGGGTGCCGACGATGCAAACGCGCAGCAGCAACGCAGCGCAACC
>JANOYI010000359.1:0-2916 GCA_031428795.1 Ilumatobacteraceae bacterium
GGGGATGTCGAGATAGGCCTCGTCGAGCTGGTTGGTGTCTTCCCCGGAGAGGGCGACCAGCGGGTGGATGCCGGGCGTCGCCGGGTTGTACGCGGTCGCCCCGGCGACGGGGTTGCTGCGGCAGGCTGGTTCGAAGTCCGCGGGAAACATCTTGGATGAGTTGCCGCCGCTCGACCCACCGTCGTCGCTGCTCGAACACGCAGTGAGGGCGAGTGTGCCGACGAGCAAGCCGACAGCGGCGGAAAGGAATCGTGAATGCATCTGAGCTCCTGTCTCACAGTTCCTGGTGACAATAGCCGTGTCGGCCCTAGTGGGCGCCCCACGTGAAGGTCTGCTTCACCAAGTCCAGATAGATGAAGGTTTCGGTGCTCTGCACACCATTTACACTTCGAATTCGGTTGGTGAGATCGAGTAGCTCGCCGTCGTCGGCAACGACGACTTCAGCCATGAGGTCGAACGACCCAGCGCTGACCACGAGGTAGTCAATGTCGTTCATGGCCTGCAGGGTCTTGGCGATGTCGTCGGTGGGACCCTCAGTGCGTACGCCGATCATCGCCATTCGGCGCTTGCCGTGGGCCAGCGGGTTGGTGACGGCGACCACCTGCATCACCCCGGAATCGATCAGTCGCTGAACGCGCTGCCGCGCAGCCGCTTCGGACAGTCCTACGGCCGCGCCGAGCCGGGTGTACGGCACCCTGCCATCGCGTTGTAGCTCTTCGATGATCGCCCGATCTGTGTCGTCGATCTGTGCTCTCATTCGATCCATCGCTACGGATACTGCCCGTCTGTGGCTGATTTCGCAAGGTGTTCCGTGGCGCGCACGCTGTTCATCAACGATTTCCTTGCAATTTGGGTGCCGTCCATGAAACGGTAAGCCACTGATGCGAACCGATCTGATTCACGAACGCTGCGCGGAATGTGCCTACACTCTGGCCCCGAAGGACATGGGCGCGACCTCGGGACGAGGTCACCTGTGGCAGGGTAGATGTGGGCAGGTCGCCCACCTTGATTTCTCGGGGGAGACAGCGTGACGGACACGACCTCAACGTCGGTCAGCAGCGAACACAAGGGTGAGCGTGGCTCCGTTGAGCTGCAAAATGTCACCAAGCGCTTCGGATCGATGGTCGCCGTCGATGGATTGAACCTCTCCGTACAACCCGGCGAGTTTCTTTCTCTCCTTGGCCCCTCCGGCTGCGGCAAGACCACCACGTTGCGAATGCTCGCGGGCTTCGAGCAGCCCGACGAGGGTCACATTCGCATCAGCGGTCAATACGTGCAAGGCATTCCCCCGTACAAGCGAGACGTCAACACCGTCTTCCAGGCGTACGCGCTGTTCCCACACATGTCGGTCGCTGAGAACGTTGGCTACGGCCTTCGCCAAAAGGGTGTGCCCAAGCAAGAGATCGCAACGCGAGTCGCCGAGGCGCTCGACATGGTCAAGATGACCAAGTTGGCCGAGCGCAAGCCGCGCCAGATGTCGGGCGGGCAGCAGCAGAGAGTTGCGGTCGCTCGAGCGCTGGTGAATCGTCCGAGCGTGCTGCTGCTCGACGAACCGCTCGGTGCACTCGATCGCAAGCTTCGCGAGGAAATGCAGATCGAGCTCAAATTGCTGCAGAGCCGCCTGGGCATCACGTTCATCTTCGTCACCCACGACCAAGAAGAAGCAATGAGCATGAGCGACCGCATTGCGATCATGCTCGATGGGCACGTCGAGCAGCTTGCCGACCCTGAGACGGTGTACGAGCACCCGACCTCAGCGTTCGTCGCCGGTTTTATTGGACGCAACAACTTCTGGACGGGTCAGGCCACCTCACACGGTGTGCAGGCCGATGACGGCACCGTATTCGCGGTCTCGAAGCCGGAGGAGCTGGTGGCCGCAGGGGATGCATCCCTCGCCGCGGTGCGCCCCGAGTGCGTGATTCTGCAATCCAGCGATCCTGGCGTGTCGCACAACGTGGTTGCTGGGGAGATTGCCAGTGTGTCTCACTTTGGCGACGTGCTGCAGTACGTCGTACGCACTCCCACCCGCACAATTCTCGTGCTCACACCGCGTGCTTCGGCCGTTCGCCTGCAGACCGGCGACGACGTGTGGGCTACTTGGAGCGCAGACGACGTCTATATGTTCTCGGCCGATCAGGCCGAACTCGTGCTGGCAGAACCTGCCGCAGAGGGCGACTCGTGACCGCCCGCGAATGAAGTGAAGACCATCAGTAAGTGACCATCAACCCGTACCGCACACAACACCGCACACAACACCGCTCACTACACCGCTCACTACACCGCTCACTACAGGGGGAGACCCGATGACTACCAACGAAGAACCACTCCGCATGCTCGCTCCAGACAGCTTCCGCAGCGTGCTGTCGCGTCGCGCGCTGTTCACGGCCGGCACCGCCGCTGCCGGTCTTGTCATTCTCGCCGCATGCGGCGATGACAGCTCATCCGACGACACCACGGGCACCACCACCGCCGACGGTGGCGAGACGAGCGAGCTGCTCAGCCAGTTCAGTCGCGTGGTCAACCCGGCAAGCGGCACGCTGGCCATGTTCACCTGGGGTGAGTACAACGACCCCGAAATCGTTGGCGCACTGGCCGAGGCCGATCTCGGTGTCACCATGAAGGTCGACTACTACCCCAGCAACGAAGAGCTGATCACCAAACTGTCGGCTGCCAATGGCAACAGTGGTTTCGACATCGTCGTGCCCACCGGCCCGTACATTCCGCAGATGATCGAGAAGGGCCTGCTCCAGAAGCTGGACAAAGCGCAGCTGCCCAACATCACCAACATCGACTCGCAGTACATGGGCCGCGACTGGGACCCGACCAACGACTACACGGTCCCGAAGGACTGGGGCTCGACGGGCTTCATCTACGACACCACCAAGATCGACCGCGAGCTGGCCACCTGGGCCGACT
>JANOYI010000360.1:0-17529 GCA_031428795.1 Ilumatobacteraceae bacterium
CACCTGCGCAATGGCGACAGCATGCGCCTGGACTCGCGTAGCAACCTGCTGCTGGAGAAGCTGCCCCGTCCCGAGGTTGAAGACCTGCTGTTGGAGGAAGTGCCCGACATTTCGTACTCCGACATCGGTGGCCTGGACACGCAGATCGAGCAGATAGCGGACGCAGTGGAGCTGCCCTTCCTTTACGCCGATCTTTTCGCCGAGCACCGCTTGCCGGCTCCGAAAGGGATCCTGCTCTACGGCCCGCCTGGGTGCGGCAAGACGCTCATCGCGAAGGCAGTGGCGAATTCGCTGGCCAAGAAGGTTGCGGAGAAGACCGGCGGCGAAAAGGGTCGCAGTTACTTCATCAACATCAAAGGCCCCGAGCTGCTCAACAAGTACGTCGGCGAGACCGAACGTCAGATCCGACTGGTGTTTCAGCGTGCTCGCGAGAAGAGCGAGGAGGGCTGGCCGGTCATCGTCTTCTTCGACGAGATGGACAGCATGTTCCGCACCCGTGGCTCGGGTATCATCAGTGACATGGAGAGCACCATCGTGCCGCAGCTGCTCGCCGAGATCGACGGCGTCGAGGGCCTCCGCAACGTCATCGTGATCGGCGCTACCAACCGCGAAGACCTGATCGACCCGGCCATCCTGCGGCCCGGTCGACTCGACGTGAAGATCAAAATCGAGAGGCCCACCGCGGCTGCGGCAAAGCAGATCTTTGCGCAGTACCTCACCGACGAAATTCCCATCGACGCCAACTCCTCGGTGCCTGACATGATCGATGCGACCGTGATCGAGATGTACCGCGACGACGAGGCCAACCAGTTCCTCGAGGTCACCTACCAAAACGGCGACAAGGAGATTCTCTACTACAAGGATTTCTCGTCGGGCGCCATGATCGAGAACATCGTGCGTCGTGCGAAGAAGCTCGCCATCAAAAGGGTCATCGCCGGCGGTACCCGTGGCGTGTGCCTGAACGATCTGCTCGACAGCATCCGCCAGGAGTACAAGGAGCACGAGGACCTTCCCAACACCACCAACCCGGACGACTGGGCGAAGATCAGCGGCAAGAAGGGCGAGCGCATCGTCTTCATCCGCACCCTGGTAAAGGGTCGCGAGAAGACAGATCGCGCGGGCGGTCGCGCCATCGAGCGTGTCGCCACAGGCCAGTACCTGTAGTCCCAAGTCCCAAGTCCCACGTTCCGAGTGCCACGCAGCCAGCGCGAGTGCCACGCAGTCGGTGCGAGTGGCAGGGCGCCATTCGAGTACTCACTCTCACCCCGGGGTGCGAGTACTCACTCGGATCCCCGAGAGCGGTACGGTCACGTGTATCGGAACCAAGGGGAGGCGCCGTGCAGAAGTTCTTCGCCGCAATCGCGGTGGCATCGTTGTCGATCGCGGCGTGTTCGGGAAATGAGGCGGCGCCCGCTGAGACGTCGGCCGTCACCGATCAGTCGGTTGCAGACTCGGCCGCTCCGACCAGCGAAAGCGGCACGACTGCGCCGACGACGACGGAAGCCCCCTCGGCGGTACTGTACGCGGGAGCTGCGAGCACCAGCATTGTGCCGACCGTCGAGGCGGAGCGTTCCTACTTGCAGGATGCGCCGGGGTGGTCGGGTCGCGACCCGAACGACATTGGTGTCTTCATTCCCAAATGGGACCAGGGGCAAGTGGACGTCGGCAACGGCAACGACGACGCCTCGTGGGTGCACGATGACCTTCGCGCCACGGCGCTCGCACTGTCTCGCGGCAACTCTTTGGTCGTGATGGTCTCCGTTGACGTCTACATGGTCTTTGCTGCTGACGCGGCTGAAATCGAACGTCGTGCACGGAGACTGATGGGTCCGGAGATGAGCGACATGGCAGAGATTGTGATCAGCGCCACTCACAACCACCACGGACCCGACTCCGCATTCAGCATCAACGACAATTGGTATGAGACAACGGCTGACGACATCGCAATGACCATTTACGACGCCGCGACATTCAACATGGAGCCGGCCCGTCTGGAAGTCGTAACCGGCGAGCACCACTTCGGTCAGAGCGATGGACGCGACCCGGTCATCGTCGACCCGCGGCTGAACGTCATGCGCGTGGCGTCGGCCAGCGACGACGACCGCACGATCGCCACCGTCGTGCAGTGGGCCAGTCACCCCGAAACCACTCTCGGTTGGAATCCTCCCGGCGACTTCAGCGCCGAGTGCGCGACGAAAGGATGGGCCGCGGACGACTGCAGCGCTGAAGGCCGCTATCTCACTGCCGATTATCCCGGCGTGCTTCGCGAGCAGGTCAGTGCCTCGCTCGGCGGTGAAGTGCTCTACTTCAATGGTGCCATCGGCAGCCAGATCGGCCCAGGCGACGCCGACGTGTGGCAAATCGACGCCGAACATCCGGTCGGCGATGGCGTCACCGCACCTGCGGGTGCACAACCCGTGCCCGGCGCCGCCGATCTTCGCGACCAAAACATGGCCCGCACCGCAGCAATCGGGACCGAACTGGCAACTCACGTGCTCGAGCTGGTCAACGACGCTACGCCTGTGGAGGTGTCTCAGATCGAGTGGAGTCAGCAACCGTTCTATACGACACTCACCAACATCGGTTTCCGTGTACTCCTGGCCGACGGTGACCTTGGATGGCAGGTGCCCGCGGCGTACAACTGCACGGCCAAGCCGTATACGGACGACAACTGCACCGACGACGGGGGAGCGTTCGAGGACGACCCCGTGCTGACGCCGCTGGTGGACAGCCAAATCCGGGTCGGCGACGTGCTGAAGACTCAGATCACCTTCGTGAACCTGGGAGGTGTCGGCTTTCTCTTCATGCCGGGCGAACTGCCACCCGAGTTGATCATTGGGCTGCCCGACGACTTCGAGACCAACACTGCGGAGTACTACACGGAGCCAGATCTCCACGCGGTTGGGGCCGAGTACGAGATACCGGGCTACCTGCTCGATCTGGTTCCTACGACGACCACGTTCACCGTCGGCCTTGGTGGCGACGAACTCGGCTACTGGACTCCCATCAACGAGGTGCGGCTGAAGTGTCTCGACCTCGTGATGGATCCGGCCGGCGGATATACGTGCCAGCGCCTCTTCGACGAGGGCCAGTTGGTGACACCCGACGCCGTCGCTGGTCCGGAATGCCGCAACCTGTGGGAGAACCCGCACTTGTTGACGCAGGAGGATGCGCTTCTCGCGCAACGCCAAGCGCTCGCAGCCGTATGTCGCTACGGTCAGGCGCTCGGCCGCGAACTTGGCGAGCCAGACGGCCACTATGAGGAGACCAACTCGGCCGGCTGGGACCTGGTCGACGACCTGTGGGCTGCTGCGCAGGAACTGTTCAGCAGCTGATTGCGTTGTTAGGGTCCACCCATGGCGATCCCCAAGGTCTGCGGCATCGAGACCGAGTACGGAATTTTGGTGCGCGGTCCCGTCAGTGAGAGCGCGAGCAACCCGGTTTCGGCATCGTCGCTGCTGATCAACGCCTATCTCGCGGCCAACCTTCGCAAGGTCGGCTGGGACTTCGAGGACGAGCACCCTGGCAGCGACGCGCGCGGTTTCAGCGTCGACGATCTCCTCGAACCCGAGATCGAGACGCACCTGGTGAACGCCGTGCTGACCAACGGCGCCCGGTATTACGTCGACCATGCTCACCCTGAGATCAGCACTCCGGAATGCCGAACTGCGCGCGAGGCCCTGGTCTTCGACCGGGCCGCGGAAGAGATCGTGTGGGCCAGCATGCAGGCGGCCAACGCACTGTTGCCCGCTGGCGCTGAAGTGCTGTGCCACAAGAACAACTCCGACGGTAAAGGCAACAGCTACGGCTGTCACGAGAACTACTTAGTCGCTCGGGAAGTCCCCTTTGGGCGCATCGTGCACCAGATCACGCCACATTTTGTGACTCGTCAGATCGTGGTCGGCGCCGGCAAAGTCGGCTGTGAGCTATCGGGCGTCTCGACCGCTGAAGTGCCCTTCCAAATCAGCCAGCGCGCCGACTTCTTCGAGGAGGAGGTCGGCCTCGAGACCACCCTCAAGCGGCCGATCGTCAACACTCGCGACGAGCCCCACTGCGACGCGAGCAAGTACCGCCGGCTCCACGTGATCGTCGGTGATGCCAATATGAGCGAGACCGCCACGCTGGTCAAGCTGGGCGCCACATCGATCCTGTTGGCCATGATCGAGGACGACGTGGTTGGCGACGACTGGACGTTGGCGAACCCGGTGGCTGCGATCCGTCATGTGAGCCACGACCCATCGCTGCAGCGCTTGGTCACGTTGCGCAACGGCCGACGCGTGACTGCACTCGAGATCCAGTGGGGACTGCTGGAGCTGGCGTTGAAGTACGAGCGATCGCACGGTCTGGAACCCGTCGGCCACGACGTCGGTCGAGAAGTGCTGGCCTTGTGGGAGGGAATTCTCACCGGGCTGGAGAGCAACCCCGAGTCGGTCGCACATCAGGTCGATTGGGTCGCGAAGCGTCGGATCGTGCACGCGTACGCCGCACGCCATGACGCTCAACCTGGCGACGCCAGGCTGAAAGCACTCGACCTGCAGTACCACGACCTTCGCCGCGACAAATGTCTGGCTCGTCGGGTGGGCCTCGATGTGTTGACCACAGATGCCGAAGTACTTGACGCGATGACCAATCCGCCACTGACCACTAGGGCCTACTTCCGGGGGCGCTGCCTGGCGAAATGGCCCGACAAGATCGTCGCCGCAAACTGGGACAGCATGGTCTTCGACATCGGGCGCGAGCCGCTGCGCAGGATCCCGATGATGGAACCATTGCGCGGCACAGCTGAATCCGTGGCTAGGTTGATCGACGAAAGCGATACCCCAGCCGAGCTGCTGGCCCGGCTGGGTTCCTGAACGGTCCGCAAGCGGGCTTCGTCCTCACAGGAGTACACATGGCTGAGCGCACGCAGAAGCAAAAACCAACACCGACTCGCACCGAAGAAGAGGTCGAGGCCGCGCCCGCAGTGGTGGGTGGCAGCGACAAGCTGAAGGCCGAGCTCGACGATCTGCTCGATGAGATCGACGACGTCTTGGAAACGAATGCGGAGGACTTCGTGAAGTCCTACGTGCAAAAGGGCGGCCAGTAGTTCATGTCGATGCCGATGTTCACGCCCGGAACCGACCCGGGCTCCAGCTTTCCCGAGTTACTCAAGCGAATGGGCCTCTCGGCCGACCCAGCCGGTGTCGCCCACGGTGAGATGGCAGTGCCTCACGCCACCACCTGCGTGGCGTTGCGCTTCGCTGACGGCGTGATCATGGCGGGTGACCGTCGTGCCACCAGCGGCAACCTCATCAGCCACCGTGGCATGGAGAAGGTCGTCCAGGCCGACCTTCACAGCGGTGTGGCCATCGCAGGGGCCGCGGGCCCGGCCATGGAGATGGTCAAGCTGTTCCAACTGCAGCTCGAGCACTACGAAAAGGTGGAGGGCATCTCGCTCAGCTTGGAAGGCAAAGCCAACCAGCTCAGCATGATGGTTCGCGGCAACCTGCCGGCAGCGATGCAGGGCATGGTCGTGGTACCGATTTTCGCGGGGTACGACTTGCGACGCACCGACGGTCGACTCTTCAGCTACGACGTCACCGGCGGCCGCTACGAAGAGCACGACTACATCGCGACAGGTTCTGGAATGCTGCACGCCGGCACGGTCATCAAGATCGGCTGGCGTGACGGCCTCGATCGAGCGGCGGGCATTGCGCTTGCCTGTCGTGGTCTCTGGGAGGCTGCCGATGCCGACAGTGCAACCGGTGGCCCCGACGCGCTGCGCGGCATCTACCCGGTCGTTGCCACCATCACGGCTGCCGGGTGGGCGAGAGTGTCCGACGCGGAACTGGCCATTGTCTTCGAGTCAATCGCGTCGGAGGTTCGCAGCCGATGAGCCAGCCGTTCTACGTCTCTCCCGAGCAAGTCATGAAGGACCGCGCCGACTACGCCCGCAAAGGCATCGCCAGGGGCCGTGCCCTCGTGGCGGTGCTCTATGACGATGGCATCGCGTTGGTGGCGGAAAACCCCAGCAACACTCTGCGCAAGATCAGCGAGATCTATGACCGCATCGCGTTCGCCGGTGCTGGCAAGTACAACGAGTTCGACCAGCTACGTGTCGCTGGCGTTCGCGCCGCCGATCTCAAGGGCTTCCAGTACAGCCGCGACGACGTCGACGCTCGCAGCTTGGCCAACAACTACGCCCAGATTCTCGGCCAGATCTTCACCAACGAGATGAAGCCGATGGAAGTCGAGATTCTGGTCGCTGAAGTCGGTCACTCGCCGGGCGGCGATCAGCTGTTCCACATCCAGTACGACGGCACCGTGGTCGACGAGCGGCGCTACACCGTGCTCGGTGGCGACACCGAGGCCATCGGCGACCGGATGAAGGATTCGTTTGCGGAGGGCCAGAGCCTCAACGCGGCGGTGCAGGAAGTAACGAAGGCACTGTCGGGTACCGAGCGCACCCTCACGGCCAACGACCTCGAGGTGGCCATCCTGTCGCGCAGCAACGGACGCCGATGCTTCCGACGCCTCGACGACCAGACCGTCGCCGCCGCACTGGCTGGCTAAGACGTGTCGTCGCCTCGGCACATCGACCTCAACAGTGATGTGGGGGAGGGCTACGGGGTGTGGCCTGGCGGACCAGACGAAGCGCTGATACCACTGCTCAGCTCCGTGAACGTCGCCTGCGGTTTCCACGCGGGCGACCCGCTGATCATGCAGCACACATGCGTGTTGGCTCGCCAACACGGCTGCACCGTCGGTGCCCAGGTCAGCTACCCCGACCTGTCCGGCTTTGGCCGACGGTTCATGGAGATGCAGCCCGCCGACTTGACCGCCGCAGTGATGTACCAGATCGGGGCTCTCGACGCCTTTGCTCGTGCCGCCGGTGACCGAGTCCGTTACGTGAAGCCGCACGGTGCTCTGTACAACGCGATCGTCCACCACGAAGGGCAGGCGGCCGCGGTCGCAGAGGCGGTGCATGGATACGACCCATCTTTGGCGGTACTGGGACTGCCCGCGTCGGCAATTGGTGCCGAGTGCGTCCGGCTGGGCCTGCGTTTCGTAACGGAAGGGTTCGCCGATCGTGCCTACACAGACGAAGGCTCTCTCGTGCCGCGCACAAACGCCGGAGCGCTAATCACGGATCCCGATGCTGCCGCCGTGCAGGCTCTCGCTCTCGCTGAGCGCGGCGTCGAGTCGATCTGCGTGCACTCCGACACTCCAGGGGCGCCGGAGATCCTGGCGACGGTCGCCATCGCACTGGTCACGGCAGGTTTCCAGACGCGACCGTTCGTGTCATGAGGCGTTGGCAGTGAGGCGTGGGCAATGAAGTTGCTGCCGTGCGGGCCACGCGCAGTGCTGGCCGAGTTCGACACGCTGGCCGAAGTGATGAGCGCATCGAACGCATGGCGCTCGGCGCCTCTCAGTGGGGTCGTCGACGTTGTGCCAGCGGCGAGAACCGTGCTGGTGGTACACGATGGTTCGTTCGACACGAGTCGGTTGGTGGTGCCGACCGCAACCGCGCCGGTTGTGTGGACCAGCGAGACGGTGATTCTGGAGGTCGTGTACGACGGTGCCGATCTGGCAGACGTCGCGCAGGCGTGCGGACTCACCGTGCACGATGTGATCGATCTGCACAGCGGAGCCGACTACATGGTGGCGTTTTGTGGATTCATGCCCGGCTTCGCGTACCTCGTCGGTCTGCCGCCACAGCTGCAACTGCCACGACGCAGCACCCCGCGCACTCGGGTTGCCGCTGGTTCGGTGGCTATCGCTGCCGAGTTCTCAGGGGTCTACCCACGAGAGAGCCCCGGCGGCTGGCACCTCCTTGGTCGCACCAACGCCACTCTGTGGGACGACGCTCGCACCCCGCCGGCGCTCTTACCGCCGGGCACGTCGGTCAGGTTTCGGCCGACGTGATCACGGTCATGTCGTGGGGCATCGCTGGTTCCGTGGTCGATCGTGGTCGGGCCGGTTTGGCCTGGCTGGGGCAGAGCCGTGGGGGAGCGGTGGACGCGGTCTCGCTCGCACTCGCCAATCGACTCGTCGGCAACGCTGTGGACTGCGCCGGCATGGAGACCTCAGGTGGCCTGGTCCTGAGCTTCGGGCAACCAACCATGGTCGTTATGACGGGTGCCGTCGCGGAGTTGACCGTCACGAGCGGGCCGGCAGTCGGGTGGGGCAGTCCAGTGGTACTGCCCGTGGGCGCACAGTTGCGCGTCGGTCGACTCACCGATGGCGCACGCCTGTACGTCGCAGTGCGCGGCGGCATCTCCCAGTCTGGCGATGAGCTGATCATCGGCGCAGACCCGGCGACCCCTGCCGCAACTGAGCCTGCGCCACGATCTTCTCTCACCACACGGCTGCGGGTGTGGCCAGGCCCGCGGCTGGGCTGGTTCGACTCCGCTGCCTGGTCAACCCTGATCACCGCCACGTTCGAAGTCACCGGGACCAGTAGGGTGGGCGTCCGGCTGAGCGGCGCCGCGTTGAGCGTGACCGGCGATCGTCAACTGCCATCCGAAGGCCTCGTCGAGGGTGCAATTCAAGTGCCACCCGATGGCCAGCCGATCATCATGTTGGCTGACCATCCCACCACCGGCGGCTACCCCGTCATCGCAGTGATCGATCCTGCCGAGATTCATCACGCAGCGCAGGCCTCCGCGGGCGCCTTCCTCCGCTTCACGCCCGCCCGCTGAGTCTCTCCGAAAGGGTTCTGGTCGCGATTCGTTGCGCACGTGCGGAACGGAACGCGACCAGAAGTTCCGCAGGGGGTCGTTTGATGGCGAGATTGAACCGACAGGCGGTCGGTGGGTGCGCTACGGTGCGCGCATGGAGCGGCGTATCTACGGGCTCGAGAACGAGTACGGGGTGACCTGCACTCTGCGCGGCCAGCGGCGGCTGAGCCCAGACGAGGTGGCCCGCTACCTGTTCCGCAAGGTGGTCAGCTGGGGGCGCAGCAGCAACGTGTTCCTGCAGAACGGCGCTCGCCTCTACCTCGACGTCGGCTCGCACCCTGAGTACGCGACACCCGAATGCGACAGCCTCTATGACCTGGTGGTGCACGACAAGGCGGGTGAGCGAATTCTCGACGGGCTGCTTCAGTCTGCCGAACAGAGACTTCGTGAAGAAGGCATCCGCGGCACGATCTACCTGTTCAAGAACAACACCGACTCCGCTGGCAACAGCTACGGCTGCCACGAGAACTACCTCACCAGTCGCGCCGACGACATGGCCCACTACGCGGAAGTGCTGATTCCGTTCTTCGTCAGCCGTCAGATTTTCACCGGCGCCGGCAAGGTGCTGCAGACCGCCCGCGGGGCCACGTTCTCGATGGCGCAGCGGGCAGAACACATTTGGGAAGGTGTCAGCAGCGCGACCACACGCAGCCGCCCAATCATCAACACCCGCGACGAGCCGCACGCCGATGCCGAGAAGTACCGCCGACTTCACGTGATTGTCGGTGACAGCAACATGAGCGAGTACACCACCTTCGTCAAGGTGGGCTCGGCTGCGTGCATGTTGCGCATGCTGGAAGACCCCACCGTGGTGCTGCGCGATATGACGTTGGAGAACCCGATTCGGGCCATCCGCGACATCAGCCACGACATCACCTGCCGACGCAAGGTTCGCTTGGCAAATGGGCGCGAGGTGAGTGCACTGGATATCCAGCGCGAGTACCTCGACCGGGCGCTGCGCTACGCCGACACCAAGGGCTTCCCACCAATGGAGCAGAAGGCCCTGGACATGTGGGAACACTGCATCAGCACGATCGAGAACGATCCGCTCAAGCTGGACCGGGAGGTCGACTGGGTCATCAAACACAACCTGATCGAGGCATTCCGAGCCCGCCACGACCTACCGCTCGGCCACGCCCGCGTGCAGCTTCTCGACCTGCAATACCACGACATCTCTCGCGAACGCAGCCCGTTCTACAAACTGCAGGATCGCGGCATGATCGAGCGAATGTGTCTCGATTCCGACATCGAGACCGCCATCGAAGTTCCTCCGCAGACCACTCGTGCCCGCCTGCGAGGTGAGTTCATCAAACGCGCGAAGGAACGCAAGCGGGACTACACGGTGGACTGGGTGCATCTGAAGCTGAACGATCAGGCCCAGCGAACAGTGTTGTGCAAAGACCCGCTGAAGAGCCGCGACGAGCGCGTCGAGAAGCTGATCGCCTCGCTCTAGCGGGACGAAAGGCACGCCTGCCGTGCCATTGCGGGCGACCATGTCACCGCTAGCGTGTGGCCGATGTCTGACGAGCCAAGGCGATCCACGCAGATCGACGCCCTGATGAAGCAAGTCTCGCCAGACGACCCTGGCCACCCGCCGGAGCAGGCCGGCGTCCCAGTTGCTGGCGGTGGAAATGGCGACGGAGCTCCGCCCGCTGATGTGTCAGTGGACCGGGCAGCACCAGCGCCAGCTCCGCGAAAGAAGAAGCACGGCAACGCCTTTACCGAGTGGATCATTGTCATCGGCGTCGCAGTCAGTGCCGCTCTCTTGGTGCGTGCCTTCGTGCTGCAGCAGTTCGCTGTCTCGGGCTACTCCATGATCAGCACGTTGCACGACGGCGATCGCGTTCTGGTCAACAAACTCAGCTATCGCCTTCACGACCCGCGCCGTGGAGACGTCGTGGTCCTGAAGACCCTCGAGAACGCCAGCGAACGAGACCTCATCAAGCGAGTGGTGGCACTGCCGGGCGAGAGAGTCGAATACCGCTCATGCGTGCTGTACATCGACGGCCGCGAAGTGGTGGAGCCGTATCTTGATCCGGCGGTCGTCACAAGCACCAGCTGCGGAGAGGCGTATGCCTCCGAGGTGGTCCCCGACGACACGGTGTTCGTGATGGGCGACAACAGGCCCGGCTCCAAGGACAGCCGCAGCCTTGGTCCCATCACCTACGACAACCTCATCGGCAGGGCCTTCGTCGTCATCTGGCCAGCCGGCGACTGGCGCTGGCTGTAACCCGCTAGGTCATCGGTGTCGGCGTGCCCAACTGGGTTCGGTACGCATCCATCATCCGGTCGGGATAGTCGCAGAAGACGCCGTCGAGCCCCATCCGAAACGAACGCTCGAGGATGTGCGGCTCCTGAATGTCCCAGCCGAACGCGACACGGTTGAACCGGTGCAGGAGCACGACCATTCCACCGCTCCACTCACTGTGGTGCATGTTCAGTGCATCGATCCCATTTGCGGACAGGGTGGCGGCACGCCGCTCGGCGCCCTCCTTGATCTTTGCGAGACGCGTGCTGTCCACCAATCGGGCGCCCTGGTCGCGAAGCGGCAGCAACGACTCCCATACGGGTGAGCACAGCCACAATCGAGGCAGCATTGCCGGCGCGGCCTCGCGAACGACGTCGATGACGGCCTGCCCAGAGGCTGGGTCCTTCAGATCCAGTGAAAGGTGATACGCCGAGCCGCAGTGCTCGAGAAGGTCTGTCAGCGAAGGGATGTGTTCGGGCAGCTCATCACGTCTGAAACCAGAGATCGGCTTGCCACGGGCCCGAGACCGCTTGATCAGCCCATCGTGATCCAGCACGGGCACGCCGTCGGACGTGACCCAGACGTCACTTTCCAGCCCATTTGCACCCAGCTTGAGACCAAGCGCGAAGGCCTCAAGCGTGTTCTCGGGTGCATAACCCTTGGCCCCGCGATGGGCAAACGCGATGGGGGTCTCGAGCAGCGAAGCGATCCGTTGTTGCACCTCGTGATGATGCCACGACTGACTTGCTTGCTCATAGACTCGGCCTCGTGTTCAACCTCCAGGGCAGCGAGATGATCTTTCTTGTGCTCATCGCGCTTGTGGTCCTCGGCCCAGAAAAGCTGCCCGAGGCAGTGCGTAAGTTCACCAAGACGTACGCGGAGTTCAAGAAGACCGTGGGGGGCTTCCAAACCGAGTTCCGCGACGCCATGGACGAACCAATGCGAGAGTTGCGTGAGACAGCCAACGCAGTTCGCGACGCCGCCAAGTTCGACCTTGACCTCGACGCCAAAGGTGGGGACGCGTCCGCAATGGAGAAGCTCACGCCGCCGGTCAGCGGGATTGCACCGAAGACACCCACGACTACGACGCCTGCGGCGGTCCGCAACACCGGTTTGAACTTCGGTGGAGCCAACCCCCGTCGCCAGGAGCGAGTCGCTCGCAGCGATGCGCCTGCGGACACTTCCGCCGATGCTCCCGCTGACGTTTCGACCGATGCTCCGGCCGAAGGACCTGCCGGGGCCGAAGGACCTGTCGTTGACGAACGACCCACCGAGGACGCCGCACCCACCGAGGACGCCACCGAATGAAGGTTCCCTTTCGGGGCAATGCTGATCAGCCGAAGGTCGCTACGCCAGAGGATCGCATGACGCTGACTCAGCACCTTGCGGAGCTGCGCACACGCATCATCCGCTCGGTGCTCGCCATCATTTTCGGCATCATCATCATGCTCGCCCTGTACGACCAGGTGTTGGAATTTCTGCGTAAGCCATACACAGACCTATGCGAGCGCAGACCCAGCCTGAACTGCGGAACGCTGCAGTTCATCGGGCCGCTGGAAGGTTTGTCGACTCGGCTGTCCATCTCCACCTACGGCGGCATCATCATTGCGCTGCCCGTGCTGATGTGGCAGTTGTGGCGCTTCATCGTGCCCGCTCTCCACGCCAAGGAGAAGAAGTACGCGATTCCGTTCGTCGTGTCGTCGGTGACACTGTTCCTGATGGGCGGTTTCGTTGCCTACTGGACGCTCGGGCCCGCGCTCGACTTCCTGATCTCGTGGGCCGGCAACGATGTGGAGGCCAACTTCCAGGTCAGCAAATACATCAGCCTGGTCGGCTTGATGGTCGCAGCATTCGGCATCGCCTTCGAGTTCCCCGTGTTGCTGGTGTTCCTGCAGTTCGTCGGCGTGGTGACACCGCAGCAGTTGGCCAAGCAGTGGCGCTACGCGATCGTCATCATTTTCGTGATCGCGGCGGTCATCACGCCTAGTGGCGACCCGTATTCGATGATGGCTCTGGCGGGGCCAATGACGCTCTTCTACATCATCTCGATCCTGATCGGCCTGTTCGCACAGAAGCGAAAGCGAAGCCGCGAAGCAGCGGCAGAGTAAGCCGATACGACGGTGCGCACTGACCGGGCCGAGCTGATTACCCACTATGAGTTCCCGCTGGACATGTTCCAATTGCGGGCGCTCGATGCGCTCGACGACGGCGAGTCTGTGCTGGTCGCGGCACCAACGGGCAGCGGCAAGACCGTTGTTGCGGAATACGCAATCGACGCCGCGGTCGCCGACGGAAAGCGTGCGTTCTACACGGCCCCGGTGAAGGCGCTCTCCAATCAGAAGTACCACGATCTGGCGGAACGCTTGGGTCCCCAGCAGGTTGGCCTGCTGACGGGCGACAACAACATCAACGGTGATGCGCCGGTGGTGGTGATGACAACCGAGGTGCTGCGCAACATGATCTACGCGCGCAGCCCGGCGTTGAAGGATCTTGCGGTCGTCGTGCTCGACGAGGTGCACTTTCTGCAGGACACCTACCGCGGCCCGGTGTGGGAGGAAGTCATCATCCACCTCCCCGTGCGTGTGCGCCTGGTGTGCCTCTCGGCGACTGTCAGCAACGCCAACGAACTGGCCGAGTGGATCACGACGGTGCGTGGGCCGACGAAGGCGATCGTTGAAGATCGGCGTCCCGTGCGGCTGGACAACCTGTACCTGATCGGCGACAAGACGCACGACCGGCTGCCGCTGCTGCCCGTGCTCATCAATGGCCGGCCCAACCACGAGGCAATGCGAGTGGACGCCGAGGCTGCCCGCAGCAATCGTGATCGCAAAGGAAGCAACAAGCAGCAAGGCCGCCGTCGGCTGTACACACCATCGCGACTGGAAGTGGTGGAGGTGCTGGACCGCCACGGAATGCTGCCCGCAATCTGCTTCATCTTCAGCCGCAACCAGTGCGACGAGGCAGCCCGCAGTGTGCTGGCGGCCGGGGTGCACCTCACCACTGGCGCCGAGCGCGAACGAGTTCGTGAAATTGTGGAAGCGCGGTTGGGCGGCATCGACCCGGCCGACCTGGCAGTACTCGGCTACGGCCAGTTCCTTGCCCAACTGGAGGCCGGCGTTGCTGCGCACCATGCGGGCATGGTGCCGCCGTTGAAGGAAGCCGTCGAAGCCTGCTTCGTCGAGGGGCTGGTCAAAGTGGTGTTCGCCACCGAGACACTCGCAGTCGGTATCAACATGCCGGCGAAGACGGTCGTGATCGAGAAGCTCAGCAAGTTCACCGGCGATCACCACACCTTCCTGACGCCTGGGGAGTACACCCAGTTGACCGGTCGCGCAGGCCGGCGAGGATTGGACGACCTGGGCAACGCGGTGGTGCTGTGGAGCCCCTTCGTGCCCTTCGAGCAGGTCGCTGCGCTGGCCAGTAGCCGCACGTTCCACCTCAACTCCGCATTCCGGCCGACGTACAACATGGCGGCCAATCTGGTGCGTTCGTACACCAGCGAGCGTGCGCACCACCTTCTCAATTTCTCCTTCGCGCAGTACCAGGCCGACCGCGATGTGGTGAAGATCGAGGCTCGGCTCGAGCGTCGCCAGGAGCACCTCGCAACGCTGCTGGAGAAGTCCCGCAGCCCGTTTGGCGACATCGACGAATACAGACGGCTGCACAGCAGCACCGACATCGGGCCGCGACCGGGGATCATCATCCGTGACGATCCGATCTCGCTGGCGCTGATGAAGCTGCGCCCGGGCGACATCGTCTACATCGAGAAGGGTCGCTATTCGGGCCGGGCGGCGGTGCTGGCCAACGCCCACCGCAAGGGCGGAGTCCGGCTGACCACCATCACGACCCGCCGTGACCTGCTGATGCTGAGCGCCCTCGACTTCGACGAGCCGCCCATTGCCATTGGCCGTATCGATCTGCCCGCCGACTTCGCGCCCAATCGCAACGACTTTCAGCGGTCGGTCGCAGCTCGCTTGGAGAAGGCCGAGGTCGCTCCGCACACGCGCAGTCGGCGAGCTGCCGAGCCGGAGTACGACGGCGACCATCCGGTGGAGGACGACCCGAATCTCGCCGATCGTTTGAAGGCTGCCAACCAGGCCGATCGGGTTGCCCGCGAGATCGACGACCTACGCGTTCGAGTCCGCGGGCGCAGCTCGTCGATTGCGCGCGATTTCGACCGTGTTCTGGGGGTGCTGGAGGAGTGGGGCTACGTCCAGGGTTGGACGCTCACCGAGCCGGGCGAGATCCTGTCGCGACTGTTCCACGAGAGCGATCTTCTTGTGGTCGAATGCGTTCGGCGTGGGCTGCTCGACGGTCTCGACCCTGCCGCGCTCGCAGGGCTGGCGAGCGTGTTCGTCTACGAGCACCGCAGCCCGGAGCCGCCGCCAACGCCGTGGTACCCCTCGCCCGACGTGCGCAGCAAGTGGCAATCGATCGCTCGCATCAGCTACGAGTTGCAGGACGCCGAGGAAGCAGCAGGTCTCAGCGTGCATCGACCACCGGACCCGACGTTCATCGCCGTCGCGTATGCCTGGGCAGCGGGCGAGGGCTTCGCCGACGTGGTTGCGGCCGAAGAACTGTCCGGCGGTGACTTCGTCCGGACAATGAAGCAGCTGATCGACCTGCTGCGACAATTCGCCATCGTCGCACCGCTGAAGGCAACACGTCGAGCGGCCGACACCGCGGCGGAAGCGCTCTTCCGTGGGGTCGTTGCCTCGTCGAGTGCGGTCGAGGTCGCCGACCCAGACGACGACACCGACACCGACGTTGAGGTTGCAACCGACGATGCTGCCCACGAAGCGGAGCAGCGATGACGATTCGTCGGGGCGAGCCGTGGGGTGAGCCGGTGCAATCGCCCGACTTCATCCGTGTGGTGCCCACCGATCGCGATGCTCGGGAATGGGTGCTGGCCCTCCGCGAGACCGACCGGGCGATGCTGCCGGTTGCTTTGGGCGGGGGCGACATGGCGCGAACGCTCGGCGGCGGCAGACCGGGCCGCTTCCCCGGCACGGTGATGACGGCACCGATCGACCTGCTCCGGGTCGAGGCCGAGGGTCGTAGAACGTGGGCAGTGTCGCACGTTGTTGCTCGCCGCTCCTGGTGGCGCGGCGACGTGTGGCTGGCGATGAATTCGCAGTTCCTCGGCGAGTACGACGTGGCGCCGCGGTCGCATCCCAACGACGGCAAAGTCGACGTCATTCACGTGCAGCCCGAGATGCCGGTTCGTGCTCGCCGCCAGGCTCGCGACCGCGCTCGCACGGGCACCCATCTGCCCCATCCCCAGCTGCGGGAGACGCACCCTGAGTCAGCATCAGCGACGTTTCAGCAGCCGCTGGTCATCTGGGTGGACGGGGTTCGGTGGGGCACGGCGTCGGAGATCACGGTCACCTGCGAACCTGATGCGCTGACGGTCTACGCCTGACACCTGACACCCGTGCGCTGTAGGGTCGGCGTCTATGCAGTCATGGATTCTCGACGAGTCACCCGGCAGCTATCGCTTCGGTGAGATCGACCCGCCGACTGTGGGCGACGACGATGTGCTCATCAGAGTCGTGGCGTCGGCGCTGAACCACATGGATCTGTGGGTCACCCGCGGTATGCCGAAACCTCCGCTGCCGCACGTTCCAGGCTGCGACGTCGCCGGAGTGGTCGAGGTCGTTGGTGCCAGCGTCACCAACGTACAGGTGGGTGACGAAGTCGTGGTCAACCCCGGTGTCTCTCCGGTTGCCGACATCGTCGCACTGGGTAACGACAGCCCGATGGGTCCTGGCTTCATGATCTACGGCGAGCACTGCTGGGGCGGCCACGCCCAGTACGCGGTCGCTCCCAGTCGCAACGTTCGCGCCCGCCCCGCCAGCCGAAGCTGGGCGGAGTGTGCCGCCTATCCGCTGGCGTATCTCACCGCTTATCGCATGCTGCGCCGGGCCCGAGTACAGGCGGGCAACACCGTGCTTGTCGTGGGCATCGGTTCAGGCGTCTCCTGCGCAGCACTCGCCATCGCCCGCCACATGGGCTGCACAGTGGTTGCCACCAGCCGCAGCGAGGCCAAGCGAACCGAGGCACTGACGATGGGCGCGGCCGCCGTGTACGACAGCGCCGCCACCAAGTGGCCGGTGGAGGCCGATGTCGTCATCGAAAGCGTCGGTCCGGCCACCTGGGAGCAGTCAGTGCGCTCGCTCAAGCCAGGCGGCAGGCTGGTGGTCTGTGGCGGCACCTCAGGACCGAAGGTGGAACTGAACCTGCCGCGGCTGTTCTTCAAGCAGATCGAAATCATCGGCAGCACGATGGGCAGCTATCAAGAGTTCGACGAGGTCTCCGCGCTGGTCGCCCAAGGCCTCGACATCCGTATCGACACGACCTACCCGATTGCCGACTACGCGCAGGCGCTCGCCCGTTTGGAAGACGGCGAACAACTGGGCAAGATCGTGCTCACCCACGAAGGGAATTGATCATGACTCCAGGCAGCCACGATTCCGAAGCCCTGAAGGCAGCCGTCTGCAGCCGCGTCGATGAGCTGGCCGATCAGTTGATCGATGCCAGCCATCAGATCCATGCGCACCC
>JANOYI010000361.1:0-8143 GCA_031428795.1 Ilumatobacteraceae bacterium
AAGGACGGCGCCGACATCGCAACCCAGCAGTACTTCATCTACATCGCCTCACGCGAAGGCGGCTGCGACTACACAGCCGTCAACTACAACCTGCAAACCCGCGACGACAGCCACTGCACGTTCCAGCTCAACGCAATGGCCGGCATGTTCGAACCAAGCGCGTCACTTGGCAGGCGCGGGTGGAACGTCGACAACGTGAAGGCAAGCATGGCCAACTGCGCCGACGCCGCCAGCGACCTGTGGGTCTTTTGCGCCCGCGGGCCGTGGACGAAGCCGTACACGTGCGCTCCACCCTGGGCTGGCGACCTGGGGCCAGAAGGCGACGCATAGCTGCGGCATAGCGACATCCCTCACGACAGCGATTCTCGGTGGGACCGTGAGAGTTCGAGCGATAGTCTTGCGGACGGAGAGGTGCCCGAGTCAGGTCGAAGGGGCCGCACTGCTAATGCGGTGACCCCCTCAAAGGGGTCCGTGGGTTCAAATCCCACCCTCTCCGCCAGAAGGATGTCCACCGACATTCCGGCGCCAGCCCGAGCCATCACGGTTCGGGCTGCTGCCGTTTTGGTGCCGCATGCGATGTGCGATTTGAGGTCGCTCGGGGGGCTGTGAACCATCCACCGCTCTCCGTCACACATTTGACACACTGTTGCGTTTTGGTTACGACGGTAGTAGACAGATTGTCATCTTGACGGCCGAATGGGCCTCGGCGGGTCCCTTCGAAGGGGTGACGACGTGTTCGACGATGACAATGATCAGTACGGATTTTGGGACGAAGAACCAACTCGGGCCCTCGACAGATTCGCCGCTCGGCGCAAGCCCGCTGGTCCGGCGCCAATCTCGCCAACCCGCCGCCAACGCCCTGTCGACCCGCAAGTCGGCCGCAGGCAACACGGCGAGGCCGTCCAAAATCACGACACGCAGCAGGTTCCGGTGGTGTCCAGCGCTGATACCGGTGCCCGCGCAGGTGGCGTTCGCCAGAGCGTCGGCCATGTCGACCCGTTGATCCGCCGCATGGGCGCGCTTGCCATCGTCGTTGCGCTGTGCGTGCCGTTGGCCATGACGCTTCGCGGTGGCGACGAGCGCAGCTCGCTGCAGCCCGACACCAGCACTGTTGCCATCGGCGCGACGGTTGCCCCCACCGACCCCGCGGCAGCCACTGCAATTCCGGCGGTGGCAACCGACCCCGCCGCAACCGAAGCCGCCGTTGCAGCGCAGGCCGCGGCCACCGAGGTCGCCGTCACCGACACTGCAGCGCCAGCGGGCACCGATGCTTCGGTCGCTGCAGCACCCGCGTCGAATATCGCTGTCGTGACGCCCGCCGCTGCACCGCCGGCCATCGAAGCCGTCGCCACCCAGTCCACCGAGCTGGTGTGCGCGAAGGAATACGACGTCGTCGCCGGCGACTATTGGATCCTGATCGCCAAGAAGGTCAGCCTGTCGCTGAACGAGGTGCTGGCCGCCAACAACGCCTCCACCAGTACCGCCATCTACCCGGGGCGCACAGTGTGCCTGCCAGCCAATGCATCGGCCCCCACGACCGCCGCACCGGCCACCACCGCCGCCCCCGCAACGACCGCGAAGGCGACCACCACCACGGTGAAGGCGACCACCACCACGGTGAAGGCGACCACCACGACGGTGAAGACGACCTCGACCAGCACTCCGGCCGCCGCAGCGCCGAAGACCACCTACACCCGTGCAGAGGTCGAAGCCATCATCCGCCAAGTTTGGCCAGACGACCTCGAAGCCGAAGCGATCCGCATCGCCACCCGCGAGAGCAACCTGCAGCCGGGCGTGCGCAACTACTGCTGCTTCGGACTGTTCCAGATCTACTTCAGCGTGCACAAGACGTGGCTGGCCACGCTGGGCGTCACCTCGGCCGACCAGCTGTACGACCCGCTCACCAATGCCTACGTCGGGTACGCCTTGTACGTCAGGGCCGGCGGCTGGGGCCCCTGGAAGCTGTAGAACTCGAATTCAGCGAGCGGCTCCGGCCGCGCGCTTCCGGCGATGTGGTAAAACACCGCGAGTGCCCACGTGGCGCTCGACGGGAGGACTACCAGTATGTCGACCAAGCGTTCCGCGGCGAACACCGCCGTGATTGAGGCGTTGGAGCGCGTATCGCTCTTCGCCGGTCTTTCCAGGAAGGCGCTGCAGCAGATCGCCGACATGTGCCGCCAGCACACCTTCGACGCCGGCGAGATGATCGTGACGCAAGGCGATCGCTCCGAGCGCTTCTACATGATCATCAGCGGTAACGCTGAGGTACGCGTCAACGACCACACGGTCAACACACTTGGCCCGGGTCAGCACTTTGGCGAATATGCAGTGATCGACCGCGAGCCGCGCACCGCCTCCGTTGTTGCCACCAACAACGTCAGCGCGTTCTCGCTCGCCTCCATCGCACTGCGGCCGATCTTGAAAGAGCAGCCGGAAATTACGTATCGCTTGTTGCTCAACACGTGCGAGCGGTTGCGGGCAGCCCAAAACACGTTCACCTGAGTACGACGCCTCACGAAACCGGTAGCCGAAGCAACGGTCGCGCCTCTAGACTTGCGACCCGTAAGCGCTCGTAGCTCAATGGATAGAGCATCTGACTACGGATCAGAAGGTTAGGGGTTCGAGTCCCTTCGAGCGCGCTGAACGGATCTGGCGGTTGAGCTGGTCTGTAACTACGGATTCGGTGGGCAGCCAGGATGTGTTGGCCAGAACGGCGACACTCGGCTGACATCGACGGTCATCAACCGACTGAACTCATGGAGGGCATGAACTGATGATGCGGCTCGTCACCTCGAGTAGTTTCGCGATACTTCTTCTTGCCAGTTGTGGGACCGATCAACGGAAGCAATCAAGCTCCCAGGGTTCCTCGCCGAGTGACGACGCACCTAGCACGGAAGCGGACGTGGCACCTACCACGCAAGGGTCCGTCGCGCCGACCACAATTGGAATCGACGCTTCGTCTACCACGGGAGTCAGCGACTCCGGCGAGGTGGATCCTCAGTTCGCCGAGGAGTACACCACGAACCTTCGCGGGTCGCTGATGATCATCGGTGACGGTGACACGGCGATTGGTTGTCGGGTCGTCACCGAGTCTGTGGTCCCCGGCTGCAGCGGCGGATCGGGAGTACGGCTCGACCTGACGCGCAAGGATCTCGAGGCAGCGGGGGTGGGGGTCTCGGAGATCAGCAAGGAGACCGGAACATGGATGTCGGACACCCGCGTTGACATAGTTTTGGCACCACCATTTACGTTCGTTCCTACGTTCGGCTTATCCGTGGGTGCCGTAGTTCAGATAACGCCCGGTGCAGATGATGCCGAGGGTGATCCATTCCGTCCGCAGGAGACAATTCAAGGGACCGGTTATCTCGCCCAAGGCGCTGGCGATTCCGAGGACGTCGAAAAGGCACGTACAGACCTTCAACATGCGTTGTCCCCGTTCGGCACGGTGTTTATTGTCGACAACGCGACCCACTTTCTGGTCGTCACCATGCTTCCCCCGGCTGGCGAGTCCGTCCAGCTCCTCGTTGACTCGCTTATGGGTGAGATTCGGATCACAAGTCTTCTGACGCAATGAGAGCGCAGTCGCTGCTGATCGGCGCTGCCCTCCTACTGACGGTCCAATGATGCTCTGACGACTCGGAACCTTCGGCAACAGCTGCGAAAATAACGGTCGGACACCTGCAGACTGAGTCTGCAGAGTTTGCGGTCTACCGTCTCGGCAATGCGATTCCCCAGCCCGTGGCGGTACACCCTGAGAGTGAATTGCACATGATGCTGCCAACCGTCGAGTGGCAGCCCCCGTCCGCGTCGACGGGCTACGTGTTGATGGTTGTCTCTAGCTTCGGATGGCTGGATCAGTATTGGGAGATCGCCCAGCAAGTCGTTCTCGGAAGTGACCTCGAGGTCGTCGCAGTTATGCCGAGCGATGGCCGTGGACTCGTTCCAGCGTTGGGGCTCGCCCCGGCCGAACCCGGTCCCAGCCCGGACGCACCGCATGACCTTGCAGACCTGCTTCGCGAAGCCGACCTTGGCAATCCGCACTCAATAGTCGTTCTAGCTGGAGACACCGACCTAGTTCGCGATGGTACCAACGCCAGAGTCATCGCCATCGACTCAAGCGCCCCGCCCGCCGGAACGTTATCTCTGGAGTGTTCAATGAATCAAAGCTCTCGTGTGCATGATGAGCCAAAATTGCGCTCGAAAAATCTAACATACGATCCGGTGCGTCCAGGCGACATCGACGCCATCTACGAACTCGGCGTGCAGGGCACCAATTGGACCCGATGGATATTTCGGGGCGGCAATGTTTCACCGTCAGACGTTGCGGCTCGCGTCTTCCAGCCGGGGGTTCTTACGCAGATGGTCGCGCGCTCCCAAGCCAACCCAGCGATCGGTGCTCACTTGATAGCGTACGAGGCCCAGCGCAATCACGCCAAAGTCGGCATCGTCGCCTCCGAGGCCTGGCAGATGACGGGAAAACCTGTTGAGGCGATGTGGTTCTTCATGGACTTCGTTTTCGGCAACTGGCCGTTTCGCAAGCTGTATGTGGAGATGATGGGTTCTGAATGGGATCGTCAGCACAGCCTGCGACGGGTGTTTGAGGTCGAAGGCAGGCTGTCAGAGCACGAGTACTTCAATGGCCGATTTGACGACCTGATCATTGGAGCGTGCACCCGGCAGAGATTCTTTCGAGAGACGGCTGATTTGAGAGCACGCTATTCAGCCTTGGAGAGTTGAGTCAGATGATGTTGAGGTGGAGTGGATCGCTGTCGCCCGCCGTCAGCCAATGTCGGACTCAACAGTTGAAGGCGTTAGAGCCCGATCCGTGCGCCCGGTAGCGGTCGGAACCAGGAGGGCGAAGACTGCTGGCTCTTCGGATTTCACGGTGGGGTGAGTCCGTCGAGGACTGGTCAGTTGGGCTTTGCCGGCGTAGAGCAGCGAGCGGATCCGGTAGTGCTCCCAGCGGCGGATCGACAGAGTCCGAGCTGGCGAAGCGAACCGGCATCCCCCAGGCCGATATCTCCCGCATCGAGAACGGCCTGCTCGACGCCCGGTGGTCCATCATCCAGAGGATCTCCACCCCACTCGCCACCATCGAGCAACCCCGCCGGCGAAGCCTCGCCAATGGCGGCAAGGTCGGCGACGTCCCGGCCGCACCGCGCTCACGGTGGTAGCCCAAGTAGCGCACGACCCATTCATCCTTCGTCCACAACGAAAGATTAGGCTGCTAGCCTTTCGTTAGACTCCCCTCGACGAAAGGAACGTCTATGAAGGGCAGCAGCGATCTACAGCCACCCGATCAGCAGCTGACAGCGTCACCCCCTGGCGTCGGTGCGTGGCCGAAGGTGGCGTACGAGACGCTGGAATGGCAGCCATCGCTCACCACCGGTCGACTCGCTGAGTTGGTCGCCGGCTCATACGCCGCGGCTGTACCGCCGATGATCGCCTCTCTGACCCCGCAGCTCGGCAACGACATTGTGGAGATGAGCCGCGAAGCCTCGTTCGAGATCGCGCGGTTCGACAGCGAACTCGGCGCCGAGATCGGACCATTCGCCTCGATCCTGCTGCGTTCCGAGTCGGTCTCGTCGTCACAGATCGAGCACCTCACTGCGTCCGCGAAGAACGTGCTGATGGCCGAGGCCGGCGATGTCAGCCGTCGCAACGCCACCGAAATCGCCTCGAACACCGCCGCCATGAACGCGGCGGTGTCAATGGCGACCGACATCACCGATGCCACGATCCTCGCAATGCACCACGCACTTCTCCACCAACAGCACCCCGAATGGGCGGGCCGCTGGCGCGACCAACCGGTCTGGATCGGCGGGCGGGCAACGTCACCCCATGGCGCGAGTTTCGTGCCCCCGGAACACTCGCGCATCCCCGCGCTCATCAGCGATCTCACCACCTTCGCTCGCCGCACCGACATCGACCCGCTCGTCAAGGCACTGCTCGCGCACGCACAGTTCGAGACCATCCACCCATTCCCCGATGGCAACGGACGCACGGGCCGCGCGCTGATCCACAGCATGCTGCGCCACGACAACCTGACACGCAGCGTCACGGTTCCCGTGTCAGCGGGGCTCCTGAGCGAGACCGATCGCTACTTCCAATCGCTCACCGACTACCGGGAAGGCGACCCGAGCTCGATCGTCGAGCTCGGTGCCTATGCGACGCTGCGGGCAGTGACCAATGGCCGCCAGCTCACGCAGGAGATGGAAGCCGCCCGCGCCGACTGGGCCGCCCGCCTCCAAGGAGTGCGGCGAGATGCCACTGCCTGGAGATTGGTCGAGACACTCATCGAACACCCGGTCACCGATGCAAACACGATCGCGGAGCACCTCGGGATCTCCACAGTCGCCGCGCGCACCGCGATCGCCCAACTCGTCGATATCGGCATCCTGCGCCAGGCGAACGCTGGCCTGCGCTTCCGAAAGTGGATCGCCACCGACGTTGCCGACGCGCTCGACCGCTTCGCCGAACGCGCCGGCCGCCGCACGTCCACCCGGCCATAGATGGGCGGCCTACCCGCCACCCCGTCGTCACGAACAATCGCTCGAGATTCTGCAGAGCTGAGGCCGATGTATCACGGATGTATCAATCCGGCTACTGCCTGGCGGTGTTACCTCGTGTCGTCTCGTCCCGGCAAACGCCCTGAGCTGCAGCTCGGCGACACCATCCGGCACGAGGCACCACCAGGCGAACGCGCAACGATCGCGCTACGGATCAGAAGGTTAGGGGTTCGAGTCCCTTCGAGCGCGCTAAACAGATCTGCCGACTGAGCTGGTCTGATATCCCGGGAGGGCCCTGCTTCCGAGCTGGGGGCCTCGAGCTTTTTTCGTCCCCATGTACCAGCGATGTATCAACGGAGGTCGCACACGCCCTCCCTGAATCGGTTCGGACCGTCACCGACAAGATCGGGCGGCGCGCCCAGTCCACCGCCAAGTCCAGCTGACGAAGTGAACCGGCGAGTGCCAGCACCGTTGCATCGATGTGTCATTCCACATACACTTCGTGACATGGCGACATGGTCCGCACTTGCCGAACTGAACCATCCAGGCGACTCCATCCGCGAGCGTCGCACCGAGCTGGGCTGGACGCAGGCGGAACTGGCGAAGCGAACTGGCATCCCCCAGGCCGACATCTCGCGCATCGAGAACGGACTGCTCGACGCGCGCTGGTCCACCATCCAGAGGATCTCCACCGCGCTCGCCCCCACCCAACGGCCACGCCGCCGAAGCCTCGCCAACGGTGGCAAGGTCACCGATGTCCCCGCTGCACCACGCACACGGTGGCAGCCCAAGCAGCGCACGACTGAGACCACCCGCGAGACGAAGTGATCCTTCGCGACGCGACAGCCGCCGACGCCGGCGCGCTGGATTCGTTCGACCTTGGCGGGCACGATTCGCCTCACCCGACCATCATCCGTCGAACTGCTTTCGCTCGCGCAGGCAGCAACGAGAGACTCGCTCACGTACGACACCGTCGGCATCTCTGCGATGACCGAGCCACCTTCGGGCTACCGATTGGATCGCTGGTCGACAACGCTCGGCCAAGACGAGCACGTTTTCGACGGCGCAGTTGAAGCGCTTCGTCACTGGCGAGTACACCAAGGAGCGGGCCTTGTCGTACACGCAGGCGGTCCGCCCACTGTCGATTCCGTCGTTGCGATGGCAGCACCGCTTCCCATTGGTTGGGTAGAAGTCGTGTGTCGCGTTGTCGACGTGATTGACGAGCCCGACCGGTTCGGCTTCACCTACGGAACGCTGTCAGTGCACCCCGAACAGGGCGAAGAGTCCTTCACAGTGATCCGCGCGTCCGACGGCAACAGCGAATTTCGGATCGTCGCTGCATCCCGCCCGCGCCACGTCTTGGCCCGAGCGCTACCGCCCGTCGCTCGCCGTCTCCAGAGGGCAGCAACCAACCGCTACCTCGCGGCGATGTGGCTGTTCGTCCATTGACGCCGCAGAGGACGCCTGGCACAATGCGACGAGACCGACGGTCACATATGGGGGAGTCCTAGTGAAGCACTGGAAGACGACGAGCCGCATCGCCGCGGCAGCGATCCTGGCTCTCGCCACCGTGGCCGCATCGACGAACAGTGCAGGTGCCGGCACGGCGTCAGCCGTCGGCCTCCTTCCCGACA
>JANOYI010000362.1:0-10927 GCA_031428795.1 Ilumatobacteraceae bacterium
TACACGGGCGCGCAGATCTTCGAAGCCATCGGTCTCGGTCGCGAGCTCGTGGATGAGTACTTCACCGGCACGGTCAGCCGCCTCGGTGGCATCGGGCTGGATGAGGTGGCCGCCGAAGTTGCGGCACGCCACACAGAGGCGCATCCTCGTCGTCCGGAGGAGCGTGCACACCGCAAGCTGGAGCTCGGTGGCGAGTACCAGTGGCGTCGCGAGGGCGACATCCACTTGTTCAACCCCGAGACCGTGTTCAAGCTGCAGCACGGCACACGCGCCAAGCGCTACGACATCTTCCAGCAGTACACCGCACTGGTCGACGGGCTGTCCCGCCAGGCGGCAACGCTGCGCGGCTTGTTCGAGCTGCGCACCGACCAACGGCCAGCGATCGACATCGACGAGGTCGAGCCGGTGAGTGAGATCGTGAAGCGGTTCAGCACCGGTGCTATGTCGTACGGCAGCATCAGCATGGAAGCGCACGAGACGCTGGCCATCGCGATGAACTCAATCGGGGCGAAGAGCAATACGGGCGAGGGCGGCGAGGACGCCGAGCGACTGCACGACCCGCAGCGCCGCAGCTCCATCAAGCAGGTGGCCAGCGGCCGCTTCGGTGTCACCAGCGAGTACCTCGTCAACGCCGACGACCTGCAGATCAAGATGGCCCAGGGTGCAAAGCCTGGTGAGGGCGGCCAGCTGCCCGGACACAAGGTGTACCCGTGGGTGGCCAAGACCCGGCACAGCACGCCCGGCGTCGGCCTCATCAGCCCGCCGCCACACCACGACATCTACTCGATCGAAGACCTGAAGCAACTGCTTCACGACCTGAAGAACTCCAACCCGGTGGCGCGGGTGCACGTGAAGCTGGTGTCCGAGGTCGGCGTCGGCACGGTGGCCGCAGGTGTCAGCAAGGCCAAGGCCGATGTGGTCCTGATCAGCGGTCACGATGGTGGAACCGGTGCCTCGCCGCTGACCTCACTGAAGCACGCCGGCGCGCCGTGGGAACTGGGCCTGGCCGAGACGCAGCAGACGCTGTTGCTCAATGGGTTGCGAGATCGAATCGTGGTGCAGGCCGACGGTCAGTTGAAGACTGGTCGCGATGTGATCATCGCCGCACTGCTGGGCGCCGAGGAGTTCGGTTTCGCCACCGCACCGCTGGTCGTCAGCGGCTGCATCATGATGCGCGTGTGCCACCTCGACACGTGCCCGGTCGGCGTCGCCACGCAGAACCCCGAGCTGCGTAAGAAGTTCAGCGGCAAGCCCGAGTTCGTCGTCACCTTCATGGAGTACATCGCGCAGGAAGTGCGCGAGCACATGGCGGCGATGGGTTTCCGCACGATGCAGGAAATGGTCGGCCACGTCGAAATGCTCGACACCCGCACGGCCATCACGCATTGGAAGGCGAAGGGTCTGGACATCAGTCCGATTCTCGCCGTGCCGCAGAACCCCTACGGCTCGACGCTGCACCATTCGGTCATCCAGGATCACGGTCTGGCCGAGGCACTGGACCAGCAACTGCTCCAAGAGTGTGCGCCGGCAATCGAGCGGGGCGAGGCAGTGTCGGTGACACTGCCGATCCGCAACGTTAATCGCACCGTCGGCACCATGCTCGGCTCGGCCATCACGACAGCGCACGGCGGCGCAGGCCTGGCCGACGGCACCATTTCGCTGAACTTCCGCGGCTCTGCCGGTCAGAGCTTCGGTGCCTTCGTTCCGGCCGGGGTCACCATGACCTTGGAGGGCGACGCCAACGACTACGTCGGTAAGGGCTTGTCGGGTGGGCGGGTGATCGTGCGCCCCGATCGCGATGCAACCTTCGCAGCGGAAGACAACGTCATCGCTGGCAACGTGATTGGGTACGGCGCCACTAGCGGGGAGATCTTCCTGCGTGGCCTCGTGGGCGAGCGGTTCTGCGTACGCAACTCTGGCGCCACCGCAGTGGTCGAGGGCGTTGGCGATCACGGCTGCGAGTACATGACCGGTGGGCGAGTGGTGGTGCTGGGCCCGACCGGTCGCAACTTCGGTGCCGGGATGAGCGGTGGCATCGCCTTCGTCTACGACCCGACCGACGTGTTCGCCGCCAAGCTGAATCGCGACATGGTGCAGTTGCAACAACTTGATGTTGCTGACCGCGAGTTCCTGTTGGACACCGTTGGCCGTCATGCGTCGTTGACTGGCTCGCCAGTCGCACAGCGAATCGTGGACGGTTGGCCGGCTGAGGCAGCCAACTTCAAACGGGTGATGCCCATCGACTACGAGCGGGTGCTGGCCGTGATGGCACAGGCGGAGGCGGAAGGCCTCGACGAACAAGCAACGCTCGATCGCGTCATGGAAGCGAGCCGGGGATGACCGCGATGTCAAGTTCAGGGCGAACAACGAGCCGAGTGCGCGCCGAGGGAAGCGCCAGCGACGAGCCACACGCCGATCGAGGCGAAAGCGAAGCGGACGCCGAAGAGGCCACTAGAAGCGAGGCCATCAGATGGGTGAGGTAACTGGATTCATGCAGTGGACGCGGGTGACGCCCAAGCGGCGGCCCGTCGAAGTGCGACTGAATGACTGGGACGAGGTCTACGAGCCGTTCCCGCAGGACATCCTGAAACTGCAGGCGGGGCGCTGCATGGACTGCGGCATCCCGTTCTGCAACAACGGTTGCCCGCTGGGCAACCTGATCCCGGACTGGAACGATCTCGTCTACCGCGACCACTGGCGCGACGCCATCGATCGCCTGCACGCAACCAACAACTTTCCCGAGTTCACCGGCCGGCTCTGCCCGGCGCCGTGCGAGTCGGCGTGTGTCGTCGGCATCAGCGGCGACCCGGTGGCCATCAAGCAGGTCGAAGTCGAGATCATCGACCGCGCCTTCGCCGAAGGCTGGGTCACACCGCAAACGCCGACTGTCCGCACCGGCAAGCGAGTGGTGGTGATCGGTAGCGGGCCCGCTGGTTTGGCCTCAGCGCAGCAGCTCACGCGCGCCGGTCACGACGTGGTCGTCCTGGAGCGCGCCGATCGCATTGGTGGCCTGTTGCGGTACGGCATCCCCGAGTTCAAGATGGAGAAGCGCCACCTGGACCGTCGCATCGAGCAGATGGAAGCGGAGGGCACCGAGTTCCGTGTCAACGCGCCCGTTGGCGACGGCGTCGACATCGAGGTGCTGCTCGCCTCGTACGACGCAGTCGTGCTGGCGTGCGGTGCGACCGCGGCTCGCGACCTGCCGGTGCCCGGTCGCGAACTTGCGGGCATCCACCAGGCCATGGAGTACCTGCCGTGGGCCAACAAGGTGCAGCAGGGCGACCTACCCGAGTCGCCGATCAACGTGGTCGGCAAGCACGTTGTCATCATCGGTGGCGGCGATACCGGCGCCGATTGCCTGGGTACCGCACACCGCCAGCGGGCAGCGTCGGTCACGCAGTTGGAAATCATGCCGCAGCCCGCAGTCACCCGCGGCGGCAACAACCCGTGGCCGCAGTTTGCGATGGTCTACAAGATCACGTCCGCCCATGAGGAGGGTGGCGACCGCCTGTACAGCGTCAACACCGAACGCTTCATTGATGACGGCAACGGCCGCGTGAATGCGATTCTGCTGCACGAGGTACAGATGGTCGACGGCCGCTTCCAGAAGGTCGAGGGCAGCGATCGCGAGGTACCCGCCGACTTCGTGTTCCTGGCGATGGGCTTCGTCGGCCCGGAGAAAGGCACATGGCTCGAGCAGCTCGGCGTCTCGTTTGACGAGCGCGGCAACGTCACGCGCAACGCGCAGTACATGTCCACCGTTCACGGCGTGTTCGTGGCCGGCGACATGGGCCGCGGGCAGAGCCTGATTGTGTGGGCCATTGCCGAAGGCCGGTCCTGCGCCGCAGGCGTGGACAACTGGCTGATGGGCGAGACACAGCTGCCAACACCCATAGCACCGACCGCGCGCCCACTTCAATAGCGTGGCGCTCTAGGCTTGACGCCATGCAGGTCAAGTGGGTCATATCCGTTCTCGTAGGCGCCGCCCTTCTCAGCGCGTGTGGTGATGGCTCGGCGACTGGCAGCAGCACCACCGCCGTCAACCTCAACAGCACGTCGTTCGCCACGCTCGCACCCACGCCCAGCACACTTCCAGCTCCTACCACCGTCCCTGTTGCAGGACAGGTGTCCGCCGCCGCTCAGGACTACACCATCGTCGCGGGTGATGTGCCGGTGAATGTTGCGAAGCGCTTCGGTGTCACGCTCGATGCGCTCACCCTGGCCAATGCCGCAACGCCGAACTACGCCTCCTTCTACGTCGGCTTAGTCATCAAGATTCCAGAGGGCGCCCTCGTACCCGCACCCGTCACCACTGTTGCGGCTGGCACCGAGACGGAAACCACCACGCCCAACGCGGCAACCACAACCACTGCGACGCCCGACGAGAACGGCTGCACGACAGGCAGCTACGTGATCGTCGAGGGCGACCTGCCGGGCCGAGTTGCCACCAAGTTCGACGTCACGCTCGAGCAGCTGAACGCCGCAAACGCCAACACCAGCGGCTACAAGAACTTCATCGTCGGCGTCACCATTGTCATCCCCTGCACCTGATCCGCGGCGCTCGGTCTGGCCGAGTGCCAAGGCCAGCGGCGAGATGACTTCAGCGTCGGCGTCACCATCGTCATCCCCTGCACGAGCAACTTGGCGGGCCCGTCGTGTTGGTTACACCAGGTTGATCTCGACGCCGCAGATGCTCAACGACTCGCCTGCGCGGGCACGGTCGGTGGCTACAAGTTCGAGCACGTCGATTCCTTCGCCGCGTGTGCTCGCTGCCTCGAAGCGGACGCTCTGCCCGACACCGCACTCGTGCCAGCGTGCCAGCATTGCGTCAGGGTCATGTGCGCCGATCACCACTCCAGCGATGGCCGTGACGACGCTGGTGTCCTGGTGCGCGCACCAATCGGGGCCACCCCACAACCAACTGCCTAGCGGGTTGGGCTGGTCGATGCTGACGATCGAGCCACCTACGTCGGCGGGGTGAAGGTGGCGGCCGCGGATCGTTGGGAAGTCGCCACTCCACACGATGCGCACCCCCAGCGCGTCGACTTGTGCCTGGCGGTCGTCGAGGTCGTCCACCTCGTAGAGCACCATGTACCCCCCGTCGCCGTTGCGCTTCTCCAGCAGGCGACCGGCGGTCGTGCCCTCCTGGGCAGGCGACACCACCTCCAAGAACTGGTCGCCGATCACCATCAGGGCGTTGCGGAGACCGAAGGTGGCGACACCCGGATCCGTGAAACAGACGCTGAGGCCCAGCTGGTCGCGCAGCTCACCGACCACTGCATCGAGATCGTGTGCCACGAGGGCCACTTGTCGAAGGCGAATCATGCCGTGAGTCTCGCGCTGCGGGCGGCCAATAGAGTGGGCGCATGCTGACCATCCTCGAAGGCCGCGTGATCGGTTGCCTTTTGGAGAAGGAGCGGACGACGCCCGACCAGTACCCACTCACCCTGAATGCGCTGGTGTTGGGTTGCAATCAGTCGACGTCGCGCGAACCGGTGATGCATCTCGCCGACTACGAAGTCGAGACGACGCTTGCAGCGTTGAAGTCCGAGGGCTTGCTGCGCTATGTGCACCCAGCGCATGGCCGCAGCGTGACCCGTTATCGGCAGATTGCCGATGCGTCGTGGGGGCTGGCCACCGACGCCGCTGCCGTGGTCGCAGTGCTGTTGTTGCGAGGCCCGCAGACGGTTGCGGAACTACGCACTCGCACCGAGCGCCAACATCGTTTCGACACGCCTGAGTCGGTTGAGGACGTGCTGCGTGAGTTGGCCGCGGTCGGCAGAGTCCAACTGCTCGACCGTCAGCCGGGACAGAAGGAAGCGCGCTGGCAGCAGCTCATCGCGGAGGAAGCCGAGCCAGCAGTGGCTGCACTGTCAACGGCCCCGATTGCTGGCAGCGTGGCCGAGCGAGTAGCACAACTGGAAGCCCGCGTCGCCCGCTTGGAAGCAGCTCTCGAAGACCTGCTGCCGCCTATCCCTCCCGAGCTAGCCGTCGAGTCCTTCGAGGCGTCCAGCCTCGAACCGTGAATTCAATGGTCGCTAAGTAGCGACCATTGAATTCAACGTTTGGTCCCGAACGATCACAGGAGTAGTTCGTGCAAGGTCTCCACCATCACCGGGGCCCTCGTCACGACGTGGTGATAGGTGAATTGCATTGCAGAGAACCCGTTGAGCTGCAGGCGGTTGAGTCGCTCAGCATCGTTCTCCATCTGCATCGTCGTGCGGTGGTGCTCGTAGCCGAGCAGCTCGACAATCACGTTGGTGTCGGGAAAGTGGCAGTCCACTCGAATGAGCTTGTTCTGTCGCTGAGCCATCACCTTCTGTGTGGCCGGGCGCGGCAGACCTAGTTCGCCGAGCAGTTCGAGAAACGTTCGCTCCAACCACGAGTGCCCGCCCTTGGAAAGTTCGGCACCAGCCATCACCTGTAGCAGCTTGTCGAGCCCCGGTCGCCCACGCGTGCGCAGCTCCATCATTCGACGGTGAAGAAAGTCCTCAGTGGTGAACCCGTCGCGGATGGCGGAGTCGAGCGCGACGGTCAGCCGCTTCGGTGTCTCTGTTCGCGCGATCTCGATGAGGGTGCGCGTTGCGGACATGCAAGGAATCCCGTGGACGTTGTCGAAGTCCAGCTTGTTGAACGCCTTGATGCGGTGCACGACATGGTCAAGGCGGTGCGGTGCTCTGTTGTACGGCACCGCCAATTGAAAGGGTTTCGCGAGTTCGTAACCGTCGAAACCCTTGAGTGCAGCAGCCGTGAGGCCGTAGGCCCAGCAGGGTGGGCCAATCGATTGGATGACATCCCACAGTTCCTCGAGGAGGCGAAGGCGTTTCAGTGGCGAATTTCGCCCGATACGGAGGCCGCTCTTGTCTCGGCTACGAAGCGCTGGCTCTGTCGGTGACGAGAGCGGACGCTGACCCTTGTCAGCCGCACCGCGGCCTCGACTGGTCATATGGCCGATTCAACCGGGACGGGGCTGCGTTGCCAACTCGTCGTCAGCCAGCAAAGAACGTTTGGCCCCGAAGTATCTCGTGCGCTCAGCCGAGGTTGGGCCAGCGGCGGTTTTGGCGGCGGCGTTGGCCGGCTTTGCCCAGTTTGCGATGCTCGGCAAGAGCCCACTGACGGCGCCAACCGTTGTATTCCGGGCCGGTCAGCTTCGGACTCGTACCCGCGGCTGTTCGTTGGCGGGCGGTCCAGTAGTCCGTCAGCGCTTCGTCGCCGAGTGCGGTGACGGCGGCTTCGATGCGGGCGTTGAAGCGGCGGGTGCTCTCGTCTTCGATGGGGAACAGCGGGGCGCCGAACACGACCTTGGTCTTGCCGAGCTTGGGTCGCTTCATGCCCTTGCCGTAGATACTGCCGGTGCCGTCAATGAATACGGGCACCACCGGCGCGCCCGTCCGATTCGACAAATAGGCAGCGCCGCCCTTGAAGTCCTGACCCCAGCCGTCGGGTGAACGACCGCCCTCGGGGAAGATGACCAGGCTCCAGCCGTCGTCGATCAGATGGCGTAGTTCATCGCTGCTCTTGCGGCTGGTGACCTCGCGGTCGATCGGAAACGCGTTGAGTACCAGTGCGGCGAAGTTACCCTTCATCCGCTTGTCGAAAAAGTAGTCGGCGGCCGCAGCGATGACGAGGTGTGAGCGCCAGGGCTCAGGCACGGCGATGTGCATCAGTGGCGTGTCGACGTGGCTGTGGTGGTTGGGGGCGAAGATGACGGCCGGCGACTCGTCAGCGCGCTGCAGATCGGCCAGACGATCGAGGCCCACAATCTCCGGGCTGGCGATGACTCGCACCAACGCGCGCATCGGGCCGTTGGTGATGATCGCGCGCGCTGCCTTTGCAGGTGCAGAACGTGCCCAGCCGGTATCGAAGTTGGCACCCAACTTGTCGGGGTTCGGCGGCACCACCATGCCCTTGGGCAGGCTTGGCTTGCGATACGGAAAGCCCAACGCCTTGGCAGGACGCAGCACAGCCTGCACCGCAGCCCCGGCAGCGTCGCCCACCTTGGCGGCGCGTCGAAGCTGACCGACAGAACTGAGACGAGTGGGTGCGGAGCGCTTCATCGTCGTACCAGCGTCATCGCGGTGGCGGCATTTTGCCGGTAGCGCGTCGTTGTTGCTCGAGCACCATCGCGGTAGCGCTTCTCTACAGTGCCATTGTCATCGCGAGAGCGCGTCATCGTCGTACCAGCTTCATCGTCGGCTGCTACTGCACGTCCGCGACCAGCAGCGCCGGCGCGTGGAGGTGGGTGATGGTGGCATTGCGGCCAACGACGTCACTGGCGATCTCGAAGGCGTCGTCCATGGTCGAGGCAGGCGTGAAACCGAGACGGCGAACGGTCGGCGGATCGCCACCAACGATGATCACCTTGCCGGCGTGCTGCAGACCATGCGCGCCCCAGTACCAGGCATAGAACGGGTGCACGCCGTGGTAGGCGTTGCCCGTGCGGTAGAGGTGCTTGTACCACTCGTCTTCGGCGTACTGCTTCTCCCACTTGCGCGACATCTCGGCCGGGCTGGTGGTGTCGGCCAGCACCTGATCGAAGAAGTCGATGTAGCTGGGGTGGTGCACCGGGTTGAAGTCGCGGTAGCACGGGTGGGTCATGATGATCACGCCGCCCTCACGCACCAGCGGCTTGTTGCGGTACATGTTGAACAGATAGCCGAGACCCATGCACATCACCAAGATCGGGTTCATCACACCGTCGGGGTTGTACGGGCACACGTACGGAATGCCCATCGTGAGAATGTCGGTCTGTCCGGTGACCTCGACCAACTGCTGCTCGTAGACCTTCTCCAGCGTCAGCTTGTGCACCGCGTCGGTGTCGCCGGCCTGCACCGATGTCATCTGGTGCGGGCCTTCCATGTTGTGGAAGATCTTCCGAGCCAGCTTGATCGGCGTGCGGTTCAACGACTTGGTGGTGGCCAGGAACGTCGCCCGGTCTCGTGCGTTCCACTCCCACTCGCGTTTACTGAGGAAGTCGAACGGCGCGGGGAACATGTCGGTGTTGAGCGTGGTCTCGATCTGGAAGATCTTCGGCCCGTTGTCCTTCAGCACCTTGCCCAGCCGCCACACGCTGGTGTGCAGCGCACTTTGATGGCGATGGCCCATCAGGCTGCGCGTGTTCTCCAGCGTCTCGGGGTTGTGGTGGTGGCTGAGGCAGCGGTACGACGCGAGGCCTGTGGTGATGCTCTTCCAACCGCCGTCCATGCTGACCGAGTTGATGTTGACGTAGATGATCAGGTCGCTCTCGGCGGCGCGCTTGTTGATCTCCAACACCTCGCCGTGATCGGTGGTGCCGATGACAGCGAGGTTGTCGTGGTCCTCGGCGTCGTGCTGGTAGAGCATGCCGCGTGGGTAGAACGAGTCGTAGATGCGGTCGCCGAGAGCGTGGCGCAGTTCGTACTCATGCATCCGGCGGTGCAGGCCGAGGGCGGCAATCAGGTGCACGTCGTCGACGCCGGCGGCAGCAACCAAATCGAGCACGGCTTCGATCACGCGCTGGCGCGTATCGGGGCGGCGCATCTTGGGCAAGGGCAGGCTGACGTCGTCGAATGCAATGGTTAGCTTCATGCCCGGGAACAACTGGGTGGGCAGCGGGTCCTGGTCGTGCGGGTTGAGCAGCGCATGGCGAATGGCGCCATCGATGTCCTTGAGCGCTTCCAGCGGCTCAGGTGGGTAGATGACTCGACTGCGACCAGCGGGCAGCTTCTCGAGGCTGAAGTTCTCGCCGCGCCAAAACATGATCGACGGCGTCGAGCGATCGACTTCAAGGACAAATCCGGGACGGGGCATTTCAGGAACCTCTCAGATCAAACGCGATCTTGACCGCGCCTCGGCGACCGGCAGCGGCCGCATGGGCGATCGCGTCGGTGTAGTCCTTCAGGGGATAGGTGGCCGACACCAGGCGGCCGAGATCGTGATGATGAATCACGTCGATAGCCGTGTGGAAGTCGGCGTGGGTGTAGGCGTAGCAACCGCGGATGGCGACCTCGCGGTGCCACAGCGACGTCAGCTCTAGCGACACGTTGGCCGGCATGCCGACGACCTGCACCTCGCCGCCGGGGGCGACAACGCGCAGCGCCTGCTGCAACGAGTCACTGCTGCCGACGCAGTCGATGACATGCGGCGCGCCGCAGGTCAGCTGATCGCCGAACACGAGCGAGTTGGTCGACGAGCGCACGTATCGCGGCATTTCGTCGGTGCTGCACACCACGTCGGCGCCAAGCTCTTTGGCCAAACGCTTCTGCTCGGCGTAGCGGGCGGTGACGACGATGGGGGCGTTGCGTACCTTGTCGCGAGTAGCCGTGATCGCGGCGAGCGTGAGCAGGCCGAGCGTGCCGGCGCCGATGATCACGGTCTCATTGCCGGTGTAGCGCTCGGCTGCGTGCACGGCACAGGCGGTGGGCTCGATGAGCACGGCTGCTTCATCGCTGAACTCGGCGGGCACATCGATGAGCTGACTGGGGTGCGCCACCATCTGATGGCTCCAGCCGCCGCCCGTATCGGTGCAGAAGCCGGTCTGCAGGCCGGGGGAGAGGTGGCCGTACGCCACCCGTTCGCACAGATTGATCTGGCCCGCAGTGCACGCAGCACACATCGGATTGATGCTGCGTGTGATGCACGAGAGCACAGGTACGAGCACGACCCGACGGTCGGTGCCTTCCACATCGGCGACGACTTCATGACCGGGGGTGAACGGGTAGCTCACCAGCGGGTCGAAGTACGCCGACGCGGTGCCGTCGATCATCGACAGGTCGCTGCCGCAGATGCCAGCCATGCGAGTGCGCAAACGCACCCACTCCGGTGTCGGCAGCGGCAAGAGCTCATCGGACTCCAGTTTCAGCGGCCCCACCGACGCGCCAGCGCCGGGCATGATCGCCCCAGCCAGCCGCGCCATCGCAAACCGAGCCGGCTTCCGAGAAAACACGAG
>JANOYI010000363.1:0-1873 GCA_031428795.1 Ilumatobacteraceae bacterium
GGCCATCTCCCTCCCGCGCCGTTCATGTTCGGCGGCTCCGGCCACTATCTCACTGCCACGACCGGCGGATTCCCCACCGTTTGCCCGGCCGACACGGCAGCCGCTGGTGACGGCCAAACGGCCATCACTGTCTACTCGGAAACGCCCCTCGAGTCGCTGCTCGTCGAGTGGCGGCCGTACGGCAGCACCCAGGTTCCTCAGTCGCTGGCCGTCGAGCCAGCCTCTCTGCCCGACCAGCGCAGTGCATGGATCGGCCGCCTCGAGGCACAGCCCTATACCCGCGAAACGTTCGGCATGGTGCCGCGCTGCTTCGTCATCGACCGCGACCCGAACCAGGCGTACGAGGTACGCCTCACCGCCGTCGACATGTACGACCGTGAGGTCACCGCAAATCGCGACTTCTCACTGTCCGACGCAAACCCAAGCGGTCGCCCGCCGACCTCCGCGAGAGTGATCGGTGTGCAGCCCATCGCCCAAGTCGAGGCATGGACAACGTCACGCGGCTCGGTCAAGTTCTCCACTCGGGTGATCACCGATCTCACCGATCCGAGCGACCGGCGCTGCGGCACCGAAGTTGACGCCAGCGAAGTCCACCGAGTCGACGGCGCACGACCCATCCCGATTGGCATCTACGACCCGATCTACAGCCGTCAAGTGGTCACCACCGTGGAGCTTCCACCGGGCGGCATCATCCTGCTCTGCGCAACGATCTACGACAGCAACAACGTGCTGCGGCCGCTGGGCAGCGACTCGCTGATCCTGCGAGGTCGCACCCAACAGCGACCGGTCATCACCCTCGAAGGGCTGCGACTCAACGCTGGCATCACGGTGCCCGAGAGCGAGCTGTATGCCACCATCCAGTTCCCCGGCGAGCGCTACACCCTCGATGACGGCTGCTCCACCAGCTGGCAGAACCGGACGCCGCTGAGCGGAAGCGTCGCCCTTGGCGAGCCCCTGTGGGAGTGCGCCGAAGTGGGGCTGCCCGTCGACTCCACTGGATGGGTCAAGGTGCCGGTGAGGCTTACCCGCCACATATCAGGTCCCGCCGAGAACAGCACCCAGACGTGGGGCATTCAGGTCCAAGTCGACCGTTGTGATCCGAGCTGCCCCTACCGGCCAGCCGAGTGGTACGAAATCCCCATCCCGTCGGCCAGCCTGGTCATGTGCGGTCGCTCCTTCTGGGAGTCCGACGAGAGTTGCCCCCAGCCAACTGACGGAGTGGCAATCGTCAAGGTCGAGTACCCGATCATCGAAGGTGCCGACGGCCGGGGCACCTCCACGATGATCTCGAGCAGCGATCGACCGGTGACTGACCCAGCCGCCGGCGAGCCCACGGTGTACTTGGTCGACCGCAGCGCCACCAGCGGGGCGGATTGGCTGAACCTGACATCAACCCTCTCGCTCGTCAGCGATCGGACGATCACCATCTCCAACATCCACTTGGAGGACGGGATAGGCGACGCGGGCATTGGGTGCAACATTCGCGACGTTCCAGTGGCGTTGCCCGCTGCCACCGAGTTCGAGATCGATGTGAACGTGTGTGCCGGCACGGTGATGCGTGCGACGGCAAGAGTCACCGATGCAGCCGGTGTGGCGTACGACAAGCACCTCGGCTTCATCTTCGCCCCACGAGCCATGACACCTGCACTGCACACGACGATCGAGTTCCTCGGTGGCGACAGCGCACCCAACTTCGGCTGGATGTACCAGCTCGAATTGCTCCTCGACGGGCAGAACCCCACGGCGTACGGCTGGTACAACTGGGCCGGGCCGATGGGTAGCGGGCGAAGCTGCGTGGGGCTGAACGGCACGAGAGCAGAGACGTACGGGGCCGACCCGCTGATCCACGTCAACGGCGGCTCCCTGGAGCTCT